>CALRIY020000056.1:0-25330 GCA_943364975.1 Synechococcus sp. UW140 | reverse complement strand
AACAATCCGTCATTCGTACCGATCCATAAAACATTGTCCAGATACAGGAACGTAAAGATCCTCCATAAAGTGTTCTCATTGGAAGGATAGGGATGCTTTTTCTCGAATCTTTTTTTCGCTCCATTCCATGCAAACAGACCATCGCGCGTACCTGCCAGCATCATTCCGTTCGGAAGACGGATCAAGGAGAGGACCGTTGTTTTTGGGATGTTGAAATATTTCCCCAGTGTTCTGTAGGACCCATTCTTTTTTCCCAGAAGAAATATCCCTTCCCGAGTACCGATCCACAGGGAATCCTCTCCGGCACGAAGGAAACAGACCAGTTCATGGCTTCCGATACCCGCACGGAGGAAGAATTGTTCGTTGAGCGAGCGGAATTTCTTCCGCTGCGGTACGGCTTTGTTCAATCCGGACGAGGTCCCCACCCAGACGACTCCTGAATTATCACGGCAGAAAGACATCAGAGAGGTCGCATTAAGACTGGAATTATCGGCGGCATCATGACGATAACGTTTGAGCGAATCGATGACGATCGATGAATTACCCGTACGATGGTACGAGCTGATATGGATGAGGTGTTCATAGGCCACGATCCACATAGAACTGTCCCGATCAGGATAGAACGAACGAAGCACATCCTCACTGTAGATCGGTCTTCCGTCATGTTCAACATCAAGGAAACTCCGTTTCGCAGGATCGAAGATCACCACACGATTGTCGATGGTAGTACACCACAGATAACCATTCCGATCCGCCGTCGGCTGATTGATACCTAATCTCTTCCCATTCGCGCCGATATAAGGATAGACTTGAAAGGACGCTCGCTTCAGATCGTACCGCAGCAGTCCGTCAAACGAACCGAGCCATAAGATCTCCGCCGATTCCTGATGTATTCCCAAAACAGACAGGATCGATCCGCGCGATGTATTGATACTTGGAAGAGTGACATTCGTAAACTGACCCGCGGCCGTATCATACATACTGAAGCCATTACTTGTTCCGAAATACAGATCGCCGTTCATTCCCTGAACGATGCTGTATATGAACTGTGAATTGATCGCGAAAGGATTCGCGGAATCCGGCAGGAATTGTCGTGTAACTGCAGTCCGGGGATGGAAACGATTCAACCCATACTGTGTCGCGATCCAAAGAAATCCGGAGCGGTCCTGTACGATGAGGCGGATATTATTATTTGAGAGTGATGTTGAATCGTTCGGAATGTTCCGATAGGTGAGGAAGGTGTAACCGTCGTACCGAACAAGTCCGTCCCAGGTGCCAAACCAGAGAAAACCTTCTTTGTCCTGGAGGATACTGCTGACTGTGCTTTGGGGTAGGCCTTCATTCATGCCGAACCGTTCAAACCGCAGCGGCTGAGAGAATGACAATTGAGATAACAGCAGCACGAAAAGTAAATGACGATTCATGCTGAGAATATACAAGAGAGGAACGATGACAGCAACAGCAGAAAATACAAACGCCGCTCTACCTCCCCAGGAGAGCGGCGTTTCTTTTGTCATCATTTTCAGGAACAGATGACATTGGAACAGCAGATCACGTTGTCCTTTATTTCATCAGGACCATTTTTTTTGTGACAGAATGATTTCCGGACCGAAGGCGATAATAATAGATACCGCTGGAAAGTCCCTCAGCATTGAACGCGGCAGAATAGGAACCGGCGTTCAGGTGTTCATTCACGATCGAAGAGACCTCGCGGCCGATTGCGTCATACACCTTCAGTGTGACCTGTCCCTCAGCAGGAACTTCAAAACTAATGCGTGTGGAAGGGTTGAACGGATTGGGATAATTCTGAGACAATGCAAATCCATCAGGTGCAGATGCTTCTCCGGAGCGTTTCACAGAAGTGACGCCAACATCCAGTAGTCCTCGGCGGATGATCCCGCCGTCCTGATAGGATGCAATAAGAGTGTCCCATGCGATTGCCATTGCTGAAAGATTAGGATTTGTATAGAACATGCCCTGATTGATCTGCGCCCACGTTGCACCTGCGTTTGTCGAGAGATATATCCCTTTGTTATAGACGCGTGCAAAGATATTTTCCTTCTGGAACATTACTGATTGAACATCCTGACCAAAGGCAGCATTCACTTCGGTCCATGTCTTCCCTGAATCGGAGCAGATCATGAATTTCCCCTGAGTCGAGGAAGAGAGTGCATACAACTTATCATTATGTACCGTGAACCGTTCCGGGATATAGATCGTTTGATTGCTCGTGGCCCCGTACCATGTTCGTCCGCGATTGACGGAACGATAGATCTTGGAAGTCCCATTCGCCGCATACATTGTGTCATTCTTCACCACGAGTCCATAGATATTTGTTGCAGGAAGTCCTGTTCCCCATTTCTCCCATGAACCGCCGTTATTCGTTGTTCGGTACAATCCTTCCTTCATACAGCCATAGAGCGTATCAGCATCGATATAGAATGAATAGGCTGTCGTCGTTGCCGTGAGTCCGGTATTGACAGCGGTCCATGTCGCACCCGTATCGGTTGAAACGTAGACACCGCTCGGTCCTCCGGATGTTGATTTTACTGCGGCAAAGATTGATCCCTTTTTAACGGTAAGACTTGTGAACACCGCAGGATTTCCATTCGTTGTCATGGTGGTCGCCGATCTTTTCCAGGTTTGACCACGATCTGCAGAGATGAAGATGCCGAATTCCTTTTGACCGCTCGCGTTGACGATCAGTTTCGAACCGAGCTGAGTGAATCCGTTCACCATACTCGTATGCAATGATATGAATTTACTTGTCCACGTATTGCCATTATTCGTGGAGACATACAGCCCACCGCTTCCGCTTTGTCCCGAACTCACATAATAATTTCCGCCGGAGTAGATGACAGATCCGTCGATCAAACCGCATTGCGTTCTTCGATTCGGCATCCCGACGGAATCGATCTGCCAGGATTGACCTCCGTTCAATGATCGATAGATATTCTCGGACTGCATGCCGAAGAAGACCGTATCTCCGTACGCCATAAGATATTGACCGTACATATATTGCGGCAGATTATTCTTGATCGAGAACCATGTCGTGCCGTTGTCCGTTGATTTGTAGATGGAATCCTTGCCGCTGTTGACGCCGCCATTCAAATTTGCGACATAGAAATTCCCGTTGCCGGAGGTGATACTATAGGATAATTCGGTATAGAGTGTATTCTTCCGCACCTCCGTCCAGCTTGCCCCCAGATCGGTCGAACGGAAGAGTCCAAGGTCCGTCGCCGCAATGACGGTGTTTCCCCATGCAGCAAACCTGTTGATCTTGTTGCCAAGTGTTATCCCGGTTCCCGAAGACTGCCATGAGACAGCGTTGTTGGTGGTGCGGTACACTGTCGATCCGCCGGCGAGGATCACGGTGTCAACTTTGATGAAGCAGTTGATGGTGCTGTTCGGGAACGGAGAAGTATATTTTTTCCATGAGACGCCGTTATCCGTTGTCTGATACATCCCTTTGTCCGAACCTACGGTGATACCTGCAAGAATGTACGACGGTTGAGCAAAGATCGACTGAACACTGAAGTTGGTAAGATTTCCGTTGATCGATCTCCATGTGCCCCCCTGATCGGTTGTGCGGTGGATTCCCTGCAGATCAGTTCCGACGATGAGGGCATCCCCCTGCTTGGTCATCGCCGTGATGCTGGTATTGCCGGGTCCGCTGATATTCGTCCACTGTGCATGCAGAAAGAAAGGAAAGAAAAAGAAAAACAGAAGCCGCTTCATGAATTGTCCCCCGAATAATATGATGGTATCGGACCTTGATGTCCTATGGGAAAGATAATTCAGGAGGAATGGTGTTTCAATGACCCAGTTGGGTCATTTTACGATCCGTTCAGTGAGGGCTTTGGAAACGGCTTGTGAGCGTGAGTTGACGTGAAGTTTTTCGTAGATGTGTTTCAAATGATTGCGGACCGTCTCATAACTGATGAACAGTTTCTCCGCGATCTCTCGATTATCCGACCCCTGCACTAATGCGGCGAGGATCTCCTTCTCACGGTCGGTCAACTGATAATCGGTTTGTGAGGGAGTATTCTGCTTGAAATGATCGATCACCCTGCGGGCAACATACGGCGTCATCGGAGTACCGCCGAGTGCAGCATCCTCCACGGCGGCGATCACGCGGACCGGTGCGGTCTTTTTCAACAGGTATCCGTCGGCACCGGCCAGAATGGCATTGAAGATCGAATCGTCATCGTCCAAACCGGTCATCATCACCACCTGCACCGCCGGCCGTTCCTTCTTGTAGAGGTGGATGCTTTCGATGCCGGATTTCCCGGGAAGATTGATATCCAGCAGCAGCACGTCGCATTCAGGGAATGCAGTCAAACTCTTCTCGACGGATGAAAATGCACCCACCACTTTGATCGTGGATGTTGTGGACAGCATGTGTTCAAGACCGGCACGAAAATCGGCGTGGTCCTCTACTATGGCAACGCGTATGTATTCATGCTCCGTCATATCGTTCATGAACGTCGTCAAATTTATCTCCACCATCAATGACCCAATTGAGTCAATTGTCTCTCCACTCTCACAGTCGTTCCGGCTCCGGCAGCGGAGGTCAGGGAGAGTTGTGCACCGATCTCCTCTGCCCGTTTGCGGATATTGTTCATTCCGTTCCCGCCAAGACGATCGGCCGGTCCGGTCTCCGTGATGCCGATACCGTCATCTTTTACCTGGAGGATGAGCCGATCCGACTCGAGGCCGATGCTCACTTCGACTGATTTCGCCCGGGAATGTTTTAGGCAATTGTTCAGGACCTCCTTGAAGATCAGATAGAGTCCACGGCGGACCTCATCGGAGAGAGGGAGATCGGTATTTCCTTTCACTTCCACCGCATATCCGATCCCGTTGGCGCGGCACAATTCGGTCGTGACGAGACGGATCCGTGTCGCGAGACTCTGCAGTGTATCATGTTTCGGGGAGACCGACCAGACGATATCGCTCATCGCTTCTTCAGCTTCATTCAGAATGGAACTTGTCTTGTCCAGATAATCCCGTGCTTGTTGCACATCCTCACCGAGCGTGCGCTTGACCGTTTCGATGAACAGTCCGGCGCTGCCGACTGTGGAAGCAAGATCGTCATGAAGGTCCCGTGCGATCTTGTCGCGTGTCTTTTGGCGTTCTTCCATAATCCGTTTCTGGTGTTCCAATTCTTCGATCTGTTGGCGGTATTTTCTGAAGGCTGCAAATCGGACACTGCCGATGAGGAATCCAATGAACAACAGAACCGACAGGGAACGAAACCACACCGTCGCCCAGAATGGCGGGACGATCACCAGTCGGAACATGAGCTCATGCTTCCCGATCACACCGTCAGCATTGGTCGCGCGGACTCTGAACAAGTATTCCCCCGGACTTAAATTTGTATAGCGAACATCCCGTCTTGTCCCGGCCGAGATCCAATCCGATTCGAATCCCTCCAAACGATAAAAATACTGAACGCGATCAGGACCGGAATAGTCCATCGCTGCAAATGAAAACGTCACGGTATTCTCATCATGCGGAAGCATGATCTCCTTCATGCGGGAGAACGGCTGCTCAGCATCGATTGTTCTGTCAAACTTTTTCAATTCCGTCAGGACGACGGGAGGTGAGAATTGTGAATCAATGATCGAATCAGGATGGAAATATGTTACGCCGTTGATCCCTCCGAAAAAAAGATATCCGGTCGAACGATTCCGAAAATAAGCGCCGGTATTGAATTCCGTCGATTGCAATCCATCTTTCACCGTAAAATTCCTAAAGCGTTTTTCCGCCGGATCGAACCTGCTCAATCCTTTGTTGGTGCTCAACCATAACCGTCCACGATCGTCGGGAAGGATACCGTAGATAAAAGCATTCGGCAGACCGTCTTTTTCAAAGTATCTGGTGAATGTTCGCTGTTCTTCGTCGAACATGTTCAGTCCGTTCGTTGTACCGATCCAGAACTTACCCTTTCGTTCTTCAAAGATAGATTTCATTCCATTCGAACTGATGCTGTTGCTGTCGTCAGGCGCGGTCATAAAAACATCCAATGTTCCATTGGCCGGTCTATATCGGAACATTCCGTAGAGAGTTGATCCTGCCCAAAAAGTCCCGCTGCTGTCCCAGTACGGCAGAAGGAATGCTTTATCCTTCAGCCGGTCCGAAGAAAATTCCGGATGACGATATTTTCCTGTCCGGATATTGAATTCCACGATATCGAACGCAGTAAGCCAGAGACTTGAATCATCTTTCGCAGTATGGAATAGAACGGTCGGAACCGGCTTCTTGATCAGGGGCTGAAGCCCGGGAAAATGTACGAACTTCCCGGAAGACGGATCGAATGAACTGATCCCGAATGCGGTTGAGAGCCAGAGGATATTGTTCTCACCGCCGGTGATCGTAAAGATCTGATTGCTCACGGCATTGGAAAGTTTTGGGAATGGAACGAACAGCGTACAGGAATCAAGTTCCGGGTCATACCGATTGAGTCCGCGCTGCGTTCCTATCCAGATGATCCCCTTTCTGTCCTGAAAGACCCCTTTCACGAATGTATCCGAAAGTGAGTTCGTTGCTCCACGGTTACTTGTGATAAGATGGAATTTCTTCGGAAAGAGCTGCAGCACGCTTATTCCTCCTCCGTCCGTGCCGATCCAAAGATTATCATTGGTATCAATATAGAGCGCACGGACGATATCGAAGGCAATGCTTCCGGGACGGCTGACATCGTGTTTGTATTGCTTCGTTTGCCCGGATGTAGGATCGAAGGAGTACAAACCTTGTTCGAAAGTACCGATCCATAAAGTCCCCGACCGATCGAACACCATCTGGGTGATCAGATTCATCCGCTGTCGTTCTTTGCCGAAGACCGCATCGGAGTATGTCTTCACTGTGGAGAGGTCCGGGGAGACCTTAAATATATTACCATGCCCGGTGCCGAACCAAATATTCCCTTCGTTGTCTTCTGCAACGGACCGGAATTCGTCATCAAGAATGTCAACGAGTGGAAAATTTCTGAAACTGTCGGATACCTCATCATATAAAAATATACCTGCGGAAGCGGCAAGCCACATTCTCTTGGACCTGTCGACAAACATGGAATATGATCCTTGTCCCTTCTTCAACTCAACGCTTCCGTCCATCACGGAAATACTCTTCATGGCGGAGTCGGACGGGATCAACCGGAATATCCCTTTCGGTGTGACGAACCACAGCCGACCTTTGGGATCGATGCAGATATCATAGATGTCGGCACTCCCCGACATCGTTTGTTCGATCGGAAGTTTGATGAATCCATCCTTGTGTTGGTCATAGACCGACAGACCATTATCATGACCGATGCACAGATCACCGTTCTTCATCATCTGAATATTCCTGGTGAACGTGCTTTGTACAGAGGACGGATCACCGGGAACCGGCCGAAAGACCGTGAAGGTATATCCGTCGAAACGGTTCACACCGTCCGCCGTGCCGAACCACATGAATCCGACCGAATCTTGTGCAATGGCATACACGGAGTTCTGCGAAAGTCCGTTCTCGACGGTATAGCGTTGGAAAATCCGTTCCTGCGCGGATCCTGAACACGTGAGAAAAATGAAGAGGATGATACGTTGCATAAAAGAAAATACAACAGGCATCGTGGGGATGCAAGCGTGTCGGTCCATTCGTGTCAATGGAGTTGGTGTTTCAATGAAAAACCGGGCACCGCTGCTTGCAATAATCCGAACACTTATGTAATATGCCGAACATCAAACACTGCATCATGTTCAGAATTTTACCTTGTAAGGAGTTGCACGTATGAAAGACGAACACCAGATCGCTCAGAACAGCGCCCATGATGAATTCTATTATCCTTCCGCGGACATCGTTGCCCAGGCAAATGTGAAGGATCCGGAAGCGGTCCGCATCGAAGCTGCGAAGGATATACAAGCGTATTGGGCGAAGCGCGCGGCAGAATTGGAATGGCATAAGAAATGGGACACGGTGCTGGATGATTCCAATAAACCGTTCTATAAATGGTTCACCGGAGGGAAGACGAATATTGTTCTGAACGCATTGGACCGTCACGTAAAGACCTGGCGCCGGAACAAGCTGGCATTGATCTGGGAAGGCGAAAAAGGAGAAGTGCGGACGTTCAGTTACCATGCAATGAACCGTGAAGTGTGTAAATTTGCGAATGTGCTGAAAAGTATGGGTGTCGTCAAAGGTGATCTCGTCACTATTTATATGCCGAGAATACCCGAGACAGTGATCGCGATGCTCGCAACAGCAAAGATCGGCGCAGTCCATTCGGTCGTGTACGGAGGATTCTCCGTTGAAGCACTTCACGGACGTATCGAGGACAGCGGTTCCAAAGTGGTCATCACGGCGGACGGCGGCAACATGAACGGAAAGAAGATCGAATTGAAGAAGATCGTTGATGAAGCATTGAAACGTTCCGGCGCTCCCGAGCACGTCGTCGTCATCAAACATCTCGGCAACGAAGTGATGATGGAACAGGGACGCGACTACTGGTATCACGAATTGATGACGATGCCGGCATCGAAGAACGGCTCAAAATGTGAAACGGAAGTGATGGATGCGGAAGACCCCCTCTTCATCCTCTATACTTCCGGTACAACAGGAAAACCCAAAGCTATTCTGCACACGCACGGTGGATATTCCGTCGGTGTCCACGCTACGATCAATGATGTGTTCGACCTGAAAGAGGAAGACCGCTGGTGGTGCACAGCCGATCCGGGATGGATCACCGGTCACTCATATATCGTGTACGGACCGATGATCGCCGGTGCGACTTCCGTGATGTACGAAGGGGCGCCGACATATCCCTATCCGGACCGCTGGTGGTCCATCATCGAGAAGTACGGTGTTACAATTTTCTATTCTACTCCGACCGCGATCCGCGGATTGATGCGCTTCGGCGAGTCGTGGGTAAACCGTCATGACCTCTCTTCCCTTCGTCTGCTCGGCAGCGTAGGCGAGCCGATCAATCCCGAAGCATGGCGCTGGTTCCATAAGGTTGTTGGAAAAGAAAAATGCCCGATCATGGATACGTGGTGGCAAACGGAAACAGGAATGTTTATGATGGCGCCGATGCCCGCACAGCCGCTGAAACCCGGCTCCGCAACGAAACCGTTCCCCGGCATCGATGCAGAGGTCGTGAACGCAGAAGGAAAACCGGTCGCAGCCGGCGAAGAAGGATTCCTCATTCTGAAGAATCCCTGGCCGGCGATGATGCGGACCATTTTCAAGGATCCGGAACGGTACGTTCAGACGTATTGGAGCACCTATCCCGGTTATTATTTTGCAGGTGATTCCGCACGAAAGGATAAGGATGGATATTTCTGGGTGATCGGACGAGTGGATGATGTGATCAAAGTGAGCGGATATCGTTTAGGTACAGCGGAGATAGAATCGGCATTCATCACACATCACGCGGTTGCTGAAGCTGCTGTGATCGGTCTGCCGCATGAAGTGAAAGGAATGGCGATCCATGCGTATCTGATCCTGAAATCCGGCAATGAACCGAGCGAAGCACTCGTGGAGGATCTCCGGAAACACATCTCGCATGAGCTCGGACCGATCGCAAAACCGGAGAAGATCGAATTCGTCCCGGTCCTGCCGAAGACCCGCAGCGGAAAGATCATGCGGCGCGTTCTGAAAGCCAGGGCACAGGGATTGAGTGAAGGGGATGTTTCAACACTGGAAGAATAAGTTGGGGTAACACCTTCCGAAGGTTTTAATTTTTTTCTCAGAGAACCTTCGGAAGGTTGATCGAATCCATTATAATGACATCATGAATTTGATGTAAAAGTTTACGCTCATATGATTTAATGTTTTTCGCAGGAACTTATTCATCAAAAAGAAATTTCTTTAATGAGTCCTCTGCTACATTTTCTTCTGCAAATCTTTCATACCCTTCTGCCGACATAAAGTATCCGTTGCGAAGAACTAGATCTGTCAATCCATTATTCCGTTTCCCGGTCCACTCTAAAAAATCTGAATACTCCCATTCTTGAGGATGATTAACCAATGCAGCGACATAGGGATTGAAATGGATATAGCGGCAAACATGAACGGCATACATATCACTATCGATCACTTTCCCTTTTGCTTTTCCTTGAAAAAGGGTACCACTGTGACCAGTGACTTTGTTAAACGCTTGTGTATAAGAATTAAAAACGGATTGAATGAATTTAGATGTTGAACCGCCAATATTTTGTCTTACCAAAAGATGATAATGATTTGGCATTAAACAATAAGCAATTATCGATATATGATGTTTTGCAGAATATTCTGTGAAACGTTCAAAACAGAACCGGTAATTCTCATCCTGAAGAAATATATTTTGTTTGTTCGCACCCCGGTTGTATACATGATAATATTTGCCGGACTCGTAGGTCATTATTATGGGGAGCCTCCGACTGTTATTGGATGGTTTTCCGGAATACTGTCGAAAAATTTATAATCAAGAAGGGTAAAATCGTCAGAATAATCCAGTGAATTTGATTGGTTGGAGAGGTATTACGGAAGCAATAAAGAATGGAATTAAATCACGTTGAGAAGGAAAACCTTGCGAAGGTTTTATTGAAAGGAAATAGAAAACCTTCGCAAGGTCATTACCGCTGCAGCACAAACTCCTTCACCAAATTCCACCCCAGGACCGAACTCACGACAAGCAGGATCAGACCGAAAAACCGGGTGATATTCCTGATCCGGTCCACATTGAACTTCACTTTTTGCCGCTCCACCAGTTCCACAAGGGTGAAGAACCAGAGTGTGACACCGACTCCCGTGCCGAGCGCAAAGAGTGCATTATTGAGAACGGTCGATTCGATCACCCGGTATCCATGAACGATACCGCCGATCGTGATCCAATATCCCAGAAAGGATGGATTGGAAAAATACATCACCATGCCGAGGATAAAATACCGTTTCACCCCCGGCACATCATCGTCGTTCGGCTGGAAATGGGTCTCGGGAAGTTTACCGAAGGTGGTCTTGATCCCGTACACAAAGAAGATCAAGAAGGTTGAAACTCTGAAGATCGTATCAACGGTAGGATTCGAGATGAGTGTTCCGACGCCGAAGATCGCTGCGCTGCAGTAGATCACATCCATCACAGCGGAACCGACTCCGATGAGCAGCGCCTGCAGCGTATGATTGCGCAGGGCTTTCATCATCACGGCAAGATTGATCGGACCGATGGGAATGGTCGTCAAATATCCGATAATTAATCCAACAACAAAAGCGATCATGAACTACCTGAATATGTGAACCTGATTAACTCTTTGGCGGAACATGCAGACAAACATGACCGTCACTTTAACGATAACGGTCAGACTACTTTAAGGAAGTTTAGAGGAAAGTGCAAGATGAAAAACCTTGCGAAGGTTTTATATTGTTTTCAAGAAACCTTCGCAAGGTTTCTCAATTCATGCAGCGGACGGTGCTAATATAAACCGGTCCTCTTCAATGATCCCTTTTTCCTTTACGGCTTGAAGGATGTCGATGATCGGCGATGCCTCATAGAACTGCATCAGATAGTTGCGGAGCTTCGCGGCATTCGCTTCTCCTTTTAAATATCCGATGTAGAATTTCCGCATCTCGATCACTGCACGCTTCTCCCCTTTTCTCTCCACGGAGAGCGTCAGCAGTTCGATACACTTGTCGATCCGTTCGGAGAGGGAACGCTTTGCCATCACTTCGCCGGTTGCGAAATAATGTTTCGTGTCGGCAAAGATCCATGGATTGTCGATGGCACCCCGGCCGATCATCACACCGTCGCATCCTGTCTCCTCGAACACCTCTTTGATCTGCTTCGGTTCAACAAGACTCCCGTTGACGAAGATCGGGATCCGTACAGCCTGCTTCACTTTCGGGATCCAGGAATAATCGGGATCGCCGTTATGACCCTGCGACCGCGTCCGGCAGTGGATCGTCAAACCTTGCACACCGATCCCTTCCAGCATCTTCGCCACTTCAATGATCTTGATCGACGATTCATCCCAGCCGAGACGTGTCTTCACCGTCACCGGAATATTCGTTGCCTTCACCACGTTCGAGACGAGGCGTTCCATACGGGGAAGATCCTTCAGCAATCCTGCCCCCGCTCCGCGTCCTGCCACCTGCTTCACCCAGCATCCGCAGTTGATATCCACGATATCCGGATTCAGTGAATCCGCCAGACGAGCCGCACCTTCCATCGCATTCTCGTCTCCGCCGTAGATCTGGATGCCGAATGTCCGTTCCTCTTCAAGGAACCTCATCTTCTCGAAAGTCTTTTTATTATTCCTCACTAATCCGTCCGAGTTGACGAATTCGGTATACATGATATCCGCGCCGAGTTTTTTGCAGACAAGACGGAACGGCATGTCGGTCACATCCTCCATAGGAGCAAGGATCAGCGGACGGTCGATATTGATTTTTCCAATTTGCATTAAGAGCAGGTGATAGGGATTAGGTCCTAGGCATTAGGTCAAATATTTAGATATTTAGCTTTTACCAACGCCTAATACCTAAGACCTAACACCTTCTTAATCTAGTTAGTTTTTATATGTTGAACTATAAACTCCGCAAACTGCTTCGTCCCGACGGTTGATTTCGGATTCAGATCGCGGGTCACTTCGTTCGGATTGCTCAACGTTTCACGGATCGCTTTGTAGATCTTCTCTGCTGCGACTGTCTCTCCGAGATGATTGAGCATCATTGCCGCACCAAGGATCAGTGCCGACGGATTGGCAATATCTTTCCCGGCAATATCCGGCGCACTTCCGTGCACTGCTTCGAAGATCGCTGCATCCTTCCCGATATTGGCACCGGGAGCGACACCGAGTCCACCGACAAGTCCTGAACAGAGATCCGAAAGGATGTCCCCGAACAGGTTCGTCGTCACGATCACATCATACTGGTTCGGATTGAGCACCAGCTGCATCGCCATATTATCGATGATCACGTCGTTGCACTGGATCTCCGGAAATTCCTCCGCTACTTTCTTCCCCACTTCCAGGAACAATCCGCCGGTGAACTTCATGATATTCGCCTTGTGGACGATCGAAACCTTCTTCCGATTGAATTTCCGTGCGTATTCAAATGCGGCACGAACGATCCGTTCACTTCCGTACCGGGTGATGATGCCGATCGTTTCCGCCGCATTCTTCTGCGCATCAATATAATGTTCGATACCGGAGTAGAATTCCTCGATGTTCTCTCGGAACATCACAATATCCACATTACTGTATCGTGACGGGACCCCTTCGAATGATTTTGCCGGCCGAAGATTAATATAGAGATCGAATTCTTTCCGTAATGCAACGTTCACACTGCGGAATCCTTTCCCCAACTGTGTGGTCAACGGTCCTTTCAATGCTACTTTGTTCTGTGCAATGGATGCTATAGTCTGCTCAGGAATGGGATCCTTATGCTTCTCGATCCCTGCCATCCCTGCGTATTGTTCATCCCATTTAATAGAGACTCCGGTCGCTTCGATCACCCGAACCGTCGCTTCAGTGATACTTGGTCCGATACCGTCTCCGGGTATTAAGGTCACATTGTACATTCTGCTCCTTTATTTCAAAAATTATCATAAATATACGAAATTTTGATCATTGAACAAAGAGGACCGAATGGTCCAAAAATTCGTCTTTGTAAAACGGCAATTTTTCGGTACCTTGATAAGATTTATCACAATGCGCAGCCAAAATTTGAAAAAATATCTATCGTTTATAAAAATAGAACACACGCTTTTTTCCCTTCCTATGATCTACAGCGGGGTATTTCTCGCTTCAAAGGAACGGCCTGCGACACTTTTGCTGATTCTCGTCCTGCTTGCGGCAGTCGGAGCCAGACTCGTGGCGATGACGCTCAACCGCATCATTGACCGAGAGATCGACAAGCATAATCCCCGCACCATCATCCGCGAACTTCCCAGCGGCAAGATGAACTTAACCGAAAGCTTCGGCGTTTTGGTGATCGGATTAGCGCTCTATCTTATCTCGGCTAAATTGATCTCCGATTTCTGTTTCTTTCTGTCGCCGATCCCGCTGATCGTCTTCATTATTTATCCCTACCTCAAGCGGTTCACTCCGTTGGCACATTTTGGTGTGGGGATGGGACTTGCGATGGGACCGCTCGGCGGTTTCTTTGCCGTCACCGGCTCGGCGGAACGATTAGGAGAGGCGTTATTGCTCCCGTTATTCAATCTGTTCTGGGCGACGGGATTCGACATCATTTATTCTACACTGGATGAACAGTTCGATAAGAAAGCAGGATTGTTCTCCTTCCCCTCCCGGTTCGGGAAACAGCGGGCGCTGCAGATCTCGGGCGGACTCCATATCGCGGCATTCCTTGTCCTTGTCGCATTGGTCTATTTTTCGCTGAATGCACTCATCGCACTTCCGTTCCTTCTCCTGAGCGGATTCCTGCTCTGGTTCGAACAGCACAAAGCGGAAGATGTGGAACTGGCGTTCTTTAAGATCAATATCGTGGTCGGATTCAGCGTGTTGTTCATGATCTTGGTAAGCCTCTAAAATTTTAAAGGTATTAGGCGCTAGGTTTTAGGCATTAGCATATGCTCATACCAGTACCTAACACCGATCACTTAACACCTGCTCTTCATTATGAAAATAGTTGTCGGAATAACCGGTTCTTCCGGTGCAGTCTACGCTCTCGATTTCCTCAAGAAGTCAAAGGCAGATAAGTATCTTGTTGTCAGTAAATGGGGAAAAGTGCTGCTGAAAGATGAGATCAAGATGAGCGACGATGATCTTCAGCCCTATGTGAAGAAACAATTCGATGACAAGGACCTCACTGCCCCGATCGCTTCCGGTTCGAATTACTTTGATGCGTATGTCATCCTTCCCTGCTCCACTTCAACATTGGGAAAGATCGCTTCAGGCATGGGGGACACCCTCATCACCCGCACAGCACAGGTAGCATTGAAGGAGCGTTATAAACTGGTCATCTGCGTCCGCGAAACACCGATGTCCACCTTAGCACTGGAACAATGTGCAAAATTATCATCCTACGGAGCCATCATCATGCCGATCTCTCCGCCGCTTTATTTCGTCCCGGAAACGGTGGATGAATATATCGGCGCCTTCACGGATAAGGTGCTGCAGGCAGTCGGCGAACGCCGAAGCAAAGGGTGGCGCGCGGAAGAACTTGAATAGATATTGGTGCCATTAGTGTTATTCGTGGATAATTGATTTAATAGTTTTTTTGGTTTCGTGATTTGGAATTTGATAATTGGGATTTGATAAATTTATGTTCGATAACCTTCAGGATTTTGTAAAGCATCTCGAGAAGAACGGTGAACTTCACCGCGTAAAGGTCGAAGTGGATCCGGAACTGGAGATCACCGAGATCGCAACGCGCGCGCTGAAACTCGGTAAACCGGCGCTCTTGTTCGAGAAAGTGAGAGGGGCGGATTTTCCGCTAGTCATCAATATTCTTGCGAGCGAACGGAGGATCGAACTTGCGCTCGGGAAACATCCCGACGAATTGGGCGAACAGCTCATTTCCTTTGCGGAAAAAGTGATGCCTCCTTCCCCGAAGATCCTGCTGGAAGAATCCGCGATGCTCCGTCGAATCTACAATTCCCGTCCGAAGAAAGTCACCATCGGCCGTTCACAGGCGGTCATCGAGAAACCAAATCTTTCTTCCCTTCCGATCCTGAAAACATGGCCGGAGGACGGCGGCAGATTCGTTACGCTCCCCCAAGTGATCACCTACGATCCGAAGAACGGTAAACGAAATATCGGCATGTACCGCATCCAGAAGTTCGACGATCAGACCACCGGAATGCACTGGCAGATAGGCAAAGGGGGCGGATTCCATTATCACGAAGCGGAGAAACTGAACCGTCCTCTCGAGGTCGCGCTCGTCATCGGCAGCGATCCGGCGCTTCTGCTTGCGACCGTTGCGGCCCTTCCGGAAGGGATCGATGAAGCGATGTTCGCCGGTTTCCTCCGCGGAAAGCCGACTGAATTCGTCAGCGCTCGTTCCTTGAGCATCCAGGTCCCGGCAAATGCAGAATTCATTTTTGAAGGGATCGTTAAACCGCACGAGCGGCGTTTGGAAGGACCGTTCGGTGATCACTTCGGACATTATTCCAATGCAGCGGATTTCCCCGTGTTCCACATACAGACTGCCACTCGCAGGAAAGATCCGATCTACCCCGCCACCATCGTCGGAATTCCCCCGATGGAGGATAAGTTCATCGGCGATGCCACACAGCAGATCCTCGCTCCGCTCGCCCGGTTGATCCATCATGAAGTGAAGAATGTCTGGGCGTATTATGAGGCGGGATTCCATAATCTGTTGGTCGTCTCCGTAAATGAACGGTATCACAAGGAAGCGATGAAAGCGGCGCTGGGACTGATGGGAACGGGACAGCTCTCGCTGACCAAGTGTCTCATCACCGTTTCGGAACATGTGGATGTCCGCAATTTCAATGAAGTCCTCAAATCGATCCACGAGAATTTCGATCCGCATTTCGATTTTGTCATGATCCCCAAAGTGCCTCTTGATACGCTGGACTTCACCTCCTTCAAGATGAATATGGGAAGCAAGATGATCGTCGATGCCACGACCAAGAAACGGCCAAAACAGAAAGTGAACGTCAAGAAGCTGAACGATGTCGTCAAGACACTATCGTCATACGACAGACGCATCATCGATGCGCGTTTAGTGGAAGGTTCGCTGCTGCTTGTGAAGGTGAAGAAGGACGGCGATGCGGTCATCAAAAAGATCGTGAAACATCCGGAACTTGAAGGAGTGAAGATGGCGGCGACGGTCAGTTTCGATGTGGATATCAATGAACAGGAGAGTTTCATCTGGGGACTCTTCACACGGTTCGACTGCGAACGGGACATTATCTTTACTGAACAGAAACTGATCGGCATCTCCCCCATCTACAAAGGGATCCTCGGTATCGATGCGACATGGAAGCAGGGTTATCCGAATCCTCTTACCATGGATGAAGCGGTCGTTAAAAAAGTGGATGAACGCTGGGACAGTTACTGGAGATAATCAATTTTGTTGTCAACGCGAGGGAGTAACGTGTCCGCCATCGTTCAGGCGGCAGCTCCGCAGCGATCTTATTATTTTTTACACTGAATTTTTATGAACACATCAATCCATTTCCGCGATAAAAATCTTATTCCCATCTGGGACAAAGTTCAGAACGGGACCCGTCTTTCGTTGGAGGACGGACTCACAATGTTCGCCTCACAGGATGTCATCTCCATCGGCAAGATGGCCCATGCCGTACAGCAGATGAAGAGCGGCGATACGGTCTATTATGTTGTGAATCAGAAGATCGAACCGACAAATATTTGCGTTCTCTCCTGCAAGTTCTGCGACTTCGCCGTAAAACAGGGAGCGGACGATGCATACGAGATGACGATCGACGAGATCCTCGGGAAATTGAATTCCGACGTGCACGAAGTTCACATCACCGGCGGTCTGCATCCGGATTGGCCGTGGGAATATTATCTCGGCATGGTCCGGGACATCAAGAAAGCGTACCCGCAGGTGGATGTGAAGGCCTTCACTGCCGTGGAGATCGACTTTTTCCATAAGAAGTTCAAGATGTCCATCGAGGAAGTGCTCCGTCAATTGTATTCCGTTGGTCTCCGGACGATGCCCGGCGGCGGCGCTGAGGTCTTCTCCGAACGGGTCCGCAAACTCCTCTTCAATCAGAAGATCGGTTCGAAGACCTGGTTCGAGGTCCACAAGACCGCACACAAACTCGGCATCCCGTCCAACGCAACGCTTTTGTACGGACATATCGAAACGTACGAAGAGCGTGTGATGCACATGGTGAAACTCCGCGAAGCGCAGGACGAGACACACGGATTCCTCTCATTCATTCCGCTCGCATTCCAGCCCGGCGACACCGGTATCAAACCGAAGAATGATTTCACCTCCGCCATCGAGGATCTGAAGACCATCGCTGTTTCACGGCTGATGCTCGATAACTTCCCTCACATCAAAGCGTACTGGGTGATGCTGACGGAAGAGGTCGCATCGATCGCTCTCAATTTCGGCGCGGATGATATGGACGGAACGGTCGGCGGCGAGAAGATCGCCCATGATGCGGGTGCGGTGAGTCCGATGGCGATGGCGAAGGACAAACTGATCAAGATCATCAGGGACGCCGGCAAGATACCTGTGGAGCGTGATGTCTATTATAACGCACTGAATGTGAACACGGAGAATGTCATCGGAAAGATCCCGTATCTCAATTCCGTCCCCTTCTACGAACATTTCGAACAGCGGCAGTTCAAAATACTCCCCATCGCACCGCGAAGAATGGGTGTCCTTTCGAAAAAAGGACAGATCGACGCCGGTCTCTTTTCACTGATGGATTATTTCACTCAGGAAGAGGAACTGGAACTGATGAACTTCTGCATCGCTACGCGGGATCAGGTGAAGAGCGTGATGCTTTTCTCGAAGGAAGGGTGGCAGGGATTGAACGGAAAGAAGATCGGCATCATCGACGATACCGCAACTTCCGTCCGTTTGCTGCAGGTGCTGCTGGAAAAGAAATATCACGTGAAGGCACAATTCGTCCGTCTGCACGCCAGCGTGAACGATTATTCCGGCTTCGATGCGATCCTGTTGATCGGCGACGAAGCGCTGAAAGCGAACAAATCGGGACTGCCGGGATTCGACTTGATCTATGATCTGGCGAAGGAATGGTATGACTGGCAGAAGATGCCGTTCGTCTTTGCAGTCTGGGCGCATAAACGCTCGCTCGCACCGGAGAAGGCCGCTGAATTGCAGGAAATCATTCAGCAATCGCTTGAAAAAGGAATCCGCTCTCTGGATTCCATCGGCTCGCTGCACGGACATTCCATCACGCTCACTCCTGCAGAAACGACGGAGTACCTTGAAGGATTCAATTACCGGCTGGGCGAAAGAGAACGTGCCGCAATGAACATATTCAAGAAATTTATTGAAGAAGTTGAAGTAATTTCGTAACTTAGGCAATCTTAATTACGACAGAGACAATGGATCAACAGACAATTACGAAAATACAGGAACTCATCCAGCAAGGCGAGAAACTCGCGCCTGAAGGGGGGCATGAGTTCTCCGGTTACAATGCAAAGATGCAAAGTCAGTATTTGATGTGGCGGAAATCCTGTCTCGATACCATTACCAAGATCGGTGAAAAAGCAAATCCGCTCCGCGAAAAGATCACCAAAGATGAGAACGGTGCATACTTCTATCAGAACTCTGCACAGTTGATCCTTGATGTTGTGAAACAATCGGTTCCCCTCGCTGAAGCTGAGATGAAAAAATCTGCACCGGCTCCGGCACCGGCACCTGCTGCGCCCGCACCAAAACCGGCTGCAGCACCGGCACCGAAAGTTGAACCGCCTGCACCGAAACCTGCACCTCAGCCCGTTGCTGCACCTGTTAAACAGGAAGCACCGAAAGTTGAACCGGTAAAGACTGAGGAACCAAAACCGGAACCTCCAAAAGCAGTGCCGGCAAAACCGGCTGCTCCGGCTCCTGCAGCGAATCAAGTGCTGGTCCTCTCCTCTTCCGAAACTGAATTACAGAATCAATTGTCGAATCTTCTGCACGAGATGGGTATCGAAGGGATCAGATTCCAGCGCGGAACTGCTGCTGATGCGATCGTCGGTTTTCTCGAACAGTATCCCACCGTGAAATATGCGTACTATCTTTATAATCCCGACGATATCAACAGCGCGATGTTCGAACTCGGATATCTGATCGGCAAGGTCGGTTCCGGTCGCGTTTGCTGCATCCATCAGAAGGATGATGCTCCGCCGAAGGGTATTCCCGGGATCGTGTACAAGGAGATTGTCGTCAAACTTGAAGAGATCAGCTTCGGTCTCATTAAGGATCTTAAAGCCGCCGGATATACCGTAACATTTTAATTTTTCATACAACGAAACCTTGTCAGGGTACCAAACCTTGACAAGGTTTTTTTATAGTACATCATGACACTCTCAGAGATCTATTCAAACGTACGGAATAACAATCGTATCACTCCCGAAGAAGGATTGTTCCTCCTCCGCAACGCACAATTGCTGGATCTGGGTGATCTTGCGAACGAGATCCGATTCAAAAAGAATCCGGAACCGCAGGTCTCCTTCGTCCTGGACTCCAATCCGAACTACACCAACGTCTGCAACATCGACTGCATCTTCTGCGCCTTCTACCGCCATCCGGGTGAAGAGGGTGTCTATACGCACACGGTGGATGAGATGATCGCGAAGTTCAAGGACTCGGCGAAGAAAGGGATCACGACCATCCTCCTGCAGGGCGGCGTCAACCCCGATCTGCCGTTCGAGTATTATGTGGAGATGGTCGAGCGTACGGTGAAGGAAGTTCCCGAAGTCTATCCTCACTTCTACTCTACTTCGGAGATCATCGAGATGGCGCGTGTATCAGGACTGACCCTGGCGCAGGTGCTTCAGCGTCTGTGGGATGCGGGGCAGCGTTCCATTCCCGGCGGCGGCGCGGAGATCCTTTCGGACCGCGTGAAGAAGAAGATCAGCAGCAAGAAAGGGACGTCGGCCGATTGGCTGAATGTGATGCGCGAAGCACACAAGATCGGATTCAAATCCACCGCCACAATGATGTACGGCCATCTGGAAAAGGATGAGGACATCGTGGAACATCTGGAAGTGATCCGCCGGCTGCAGGATGAGTACCACGGATTTACAGCATTCGTTCCGTGGAGTTTCAAACCGGGGAACACCCCGCTGGAAAAGATCATCCCGACCTATGCAACCCCTAAACGGTATCTGGAAATGATCGCGTTCTCACGCATCTATCTCGACAACTTCGATCATGTGCAGGCCTCCTGGTTCAGCGAAGGGAAAAAGACCGGACAGATCGCCCTTCACTTCGGTGCGGATGATTTCGGCGGCACATTATTGGAAGAAAATGTTCATGCAGCGGCAAAATTTGTCAATAAGACGAATACGGAAGAATGTATCCAACTGATCCACGAATCCGGTTTTGATGCAGCACAACGAGGAACGCTGTATGAGATCAAAAAGGTCATCTCTCGGACGAAAGCGGCGTGATCTCACGCCGTTGCTGATCCTCCTCACCCTCTCCCCTTACATCGTCGGATTCACATCCGACTCCACCGCATCATATGTAGAAACCATGGCCGGCGCCGGCGGAGGTCAATATGTCTACCATGACTGCTCCGGCGCACATTCGCAGCGGTACACCGATGTCGGAATTTCCGTGACCAAAAAATTTGAAGGACCGTACCGAATGGGATTCATTGCCGGCGGTATCAGTGCCGGGGAAAAAGGATCGACACTTTTTCTTTTTCCGGACCTTGCTCTGGATTGGAAGCTTGTCTCCATCGGAACGACCGGATTTCGACTCGGTTCAAGGAATGATTTTTATTTTGAAGGACGTTGGCTTGATCAGCCCCCTCTCGTATCGGGAAAAGGACTGTTACGGGCAGGATTCGGCTGGACATTCAACAACGGTGCTAATCGCTTTTGGATCGGGAGCAATGTTATTCCGTATTATCGATCCGGCATTGCCGGACAGTTGGAATTTCCATACAGCGAACGGTCGTACATCTATTTAAACGGAAGACTCGGAAGGGAGAGCGGTATGAACGAATACGGCGTTTCGCTCGGTATTCGGTATATCAGTTTTTAGATCCCAAGCAGTTCCTTCCCCTCGTTCAGCAGCCGGTCGACTTCATGTTCCGTTCTGCCTTCAGCATAGATCCTGATGATCGGTTCCGTCATCGATGCGCGGACAAGCAGCCATCGCGAATCCCCGAACAGAAATTTCACTCCGTTGATCGTCTCTTTATCGTACAATTTCCAGACCTTCTCCACGAAGAATTCTTCCAGATTCTTGGACGGCTTGAAATGATCGAAATGATGGAGGATCTCCACCCGGTCGAATGACGCAGCAGGAATGTCCAGCCGGCGATAATGCAGTTCGCCCACCACGGCGCTGATCTCGTTCCACAGTTCGGCCAATGATCGACCGCTCTTCGCGATCATCTCGCAGAACAACAGACCGGACAGGATCCCGTCCCGCTCCGGAAGATGCCCCTTCACTCCGAATCCTGCACTCTCCTCCACTCCGATCAGATAATCGGTCTTCAGCATGATGTCCGTGATGTTCTGAAAGCTGACGTTCACATCGTAATACGGCAGAGCCCATTTCTGTGCAAGCACCCGCACTTTATCGGTCACCGGTACGGATTTGATCACGGCCCCCCTCAATCCTTTATACTGATGCAGATGCCACAGCAGCAGCAATATGGTCTGCTGAACAGAGATCCACTTCCCGTCCTCAAAGCAGACCGCACAACGGTCCGCATCCCCGTCCGTGGCTATCCCAAGAACCGCATCGGTCACACTCACATTATAGAAGAGCGGTTCAAGGTTCTTTTCGATCGGTTCCGGACGTCGGCCGTAAAAATTCGGTTCCGGGGTTCCAAAGATCGTCTGTGCCCTCCAGCCCAGTCCGTTCAGAATATCCTCGATGATCGTCTGTCCCGCTCCCCCCATGGAATCGATGATCACGCTCGGATCGTTCTTCGGATCCGCTGCGAAGGCACGGAGCACTTCGAAATCGATCACAGACTGCAATTGGGTGATATAATCGGGAAGAAGGTCTCTTCGTGTGATACGTTCCGAAGAACGATTTTTCAACGGAACATCCTGTACGAATGCAGCGATCTTTCGTGTATCCTCGGAAATGAACGGTCCGCCGTACGCCGCTTTGAATTTCACGCCGTTGTATGAGGAAGGATTATGGCTCGCCGTGATCATGATACCGGCACCGCAGCCGTGATGCTTCACCGTGAATGAAAGGACCGGCGTGGGAATGATATGTTCAGACAGGATGACGCTGATGCCGTGTGCTGACAGGACCTCGGAGAAGAGTTCGGCGTAGTGCTTTGAATTCGCTCTGCCGTCAAAACCGACGGCAACAGGACGGGAAATGAGATGTTCGCTCTCCAAATAACGGATGAACGCCACTGCAACGCGGTACAGGTTCTCCTCATTGAAGAGTTCGCCGGTCAGCGCCCTCCATCCGTCATTCCCAAATTTAAGCTTCTGGGTCATCGGAGGAATGGTCAACGGCAAGGATCTGTTGTGCGGAGAGATATTGATCGGCGGGTACGAACAGTTTCACCGGATATTTGAAGATGGTCCGGCCGAGCGCATTGTCCATGAAGCCGTCCGCCATCACACCGATATTCGTCGTGTTGGTGGAATGGACCGTGATGCCGCCGTTCTCCAAATTGCCGCGCACGAGCGCTGCTTCGTAATAATCCGATGTTGAGAAGACCATCGTCCACCCTTCCAGGGCTTCGATGCCGGAATGTTCCGTACAATACAAACGCTTATTTTTTTCGGTGAGACAATCGGTGCAGAATAGTTTTTGACACACAACGCAGACCCCGGTCGCCACACCGGTCGGATGATTTGTGCAGGAATATTGATCCTCGGCGTACAACGTACCGCACTGGGGACAATAATCCGAATCCAGATCGACCGAACCGCCGCAGTTGTCGCATTCATTGATCGGCGCCGGTTTCGGCAACGACTCCACGACGAGGATATTGCAGTCGGAGCAGAAGATCGCTTCGTCGGTATATTCAGTACGGCAGTTCGGGCAAAATTTCATTGACATGGGAAAGATGGTACAATTGAATCATTGATCCATTTTTTCATCGGCTCATTTCAATGATTCAATGATTCAATGATTCAATGATTCAATGAGCCAATGAGCCGATGATTCAATGAATAAATCCTTTAGACGTTGAACAAGAAATGACAGATATCTCCATCCTCCATCACATAGTCCTTCCCTTCCACATGCAGCAGACCGGCGCTCTTAACAGCCGCTTCAGTCTTCAGTCTGAACAGATCCTCGCATTTCATCACTTCTGCGCGGATATATCCCTTCTCAAAATCAGTGTGGATCACACCGGCAGCTTCCGGTCCTTTGGCTCCTTTTCGGAGCGTCCACGCGTGCACCTCTTTCGGTCCGGCAGTGAAAAAGGTGATCAGTCCGAGAAGATCCATACCCTCACGCACCACCTGCTGAAGTCCGGATTCTTTCAAACCGAGACCCTCCAGGAAGCCGGCACGCTCTTCCTTCGGCAGTTCTGCGACTTCCGCTTCAACAGCAGCACTGACGATCACGACCTTTGCACCTTCTTTTGCTGCGATCGCTCTCACTTCTTCGACGTACGCATTGCCGGTAGCGATCTCTTTCTCGTGCACATTGCAGACATACATGGTCGGCTTGTTCGTCAAGAGATGCATGTCACGGAGGAAGATCTTCTCTTCATCGTTCGCCGTCATAACATACCGTGCGAGCCGTCCGGTGGCGAGATGGTCCTTCACTTTTTGATAGAAATCCGCTTCCGGTTTCGCCTTCTTGTCGCTCTTTGACCGGCGTTCTGCATCCTGCAGTTTCTTGTCGATCGTTTCAAGATCCTTCAGGATCAGTTCCGTCTCGATCACTTCGATATCACGTTTCGGATTGACGCTCCCGTCCACATGGATCACATTCGGATCGTCGAAACAGCGCACCACATGCGCGATCGCATCGACATCACGGATGTGGGAAAGGAATTGATTCCCGAGTCCTTCCCCCTTGCTCGCTCCCTTCACCAGTCCGGCGATATCCACAAATTCGATGGACGACGGAACGATCTTTTGGGAACCGTAAATGTTCACCAGTGTATTGATCCGTTCATCTTCCACCAGCACAACGCCGACATTCGGTTCAATGGTGCAGAAAGGATAGTTCGCTGCTTCCGCCCCGGCGGCGGTGATTGCATTAAAAAGAGTTGATTTACCGACGTTCGGAAGTCCGACAATACCGCAATTAAAGCCCATCTGTTTTTAGATCCTAAATTCGAAATGACAAATCCCAAACGAAGCGAATGGTGTTATTTCCTTCAAGATACGGAAAAATCGGAGGGGTTACAAAAGAATAAGTCGGCAGGACTTCACACATTGGAAAGTTTTCATATACGTCCGACTATTCGAAGACTCCTTATACAGAGTTCGGGCTGACCTTGACGAACGTATTCAGATCGACTCAAAGACCAATAGAATACTTATCCAATTGTCGAATGATTTTCATAAATATGGAGGACTAAATTCTTCACCATAAGAGAGAGAATACAATATGAAGAAATCCCGGCATCAGAATACCCGAATAGTGTTGACCGCCGATTTCCCTGAATACGGATTGGTGAAAGGAGATCTTGCGGTTATAATAGAGATCCAGGATGGAGAAAGCGTTTCGGATGAGTTCCTTATTCAGGTGAGCAATGCTGCAGATGAGACGATCGCTG
>CALRIY020000055.1:0-25363 GCA_943364975.1 Synechococcus sp. UW140 | reverse complement strand
AAAAGATCGATGTGGCCGCGATTGAGAAGGCGGTGAGACTTGCTGGAAAATGAAGAAGGAGCAGGGTGGTGATACAGAGGTCGGGAAGAGGGTGCAGGATGCTTGATACTGGATCAAGGATGGAGGAGCAGAGGGCGGAGGTCAGAGATCAGAGATCAGAGGTCAGAGGTCAGAGGACAGAGGTCAGTGGACATAATTCAGATGATGGATTCAAGATGTGGGAAGCAAGCTCCCATATAAGTGTAGTTCGTTCTGAAGATGAACTCCGTCGTTTTAATATATTTTGAAAGTACGGTATGAAATTACAATCACTCTCGGATCTTTCGCAGTTGTTGTCCGATGAAGAGAAAAAGAAACTCGAACTGTCCGCACCGAAACAGTCGAAAGGGCATGACGGTAAAGGGAGGTCGCTTCGGGTGTACATCGATAAGAGCGGGAGAAAAGGGAAATCGGTGACGATCGTCGCAGGACTGCAGCATAATCCCGACACCATGGAAGATATTGCCCGTGCATTGAAGAACTATTGCGGAGCAGGCGGAACGGTGAAGGATGGGAACATCGAGATCCAAGGTGAACAGGTTGTTCGGGTGAAAGAAAAACTGCTGCAGATGAATTATGTGGTCAAATAAGTGACATCTCTTCCGATCGAACATATCCTGCCGGAACTTCGAACGGCACTACAATCATCCAACAATGTGATCCTCACCGCAGAACCGGGAGCCGGAAAGACGACTGTCGTACCGGTCGCTTTGCTGAATGAGCCGTGGCTCAAATCCCAAAAGATCATCATGCTGGAACCGAGAAGGATCGCCGCGGTCCGTTCTGCGGAATTCATGTCCGAACAGCGGGGCGAACAGGCGGGCGGATTGATCGGCTACCGTATCCGGGGAGAGATTGCTGTCGGAAAGAATACGCGGCTGGAAGTGGTGACCGAAGGGATTCTGACTCGAATGATGCAGAATGATGCGTCGCTTGAGGGTATCGGATTGCTGATCTTCGATGAGTTTCATGAGCGGAGCATCCATGCCGACTTGGGACTTGCACTGGCGCTGGATGTTCAGCTGCATTTGCGTCCGGATCTGAAGATCATGGTGATGTCCGCTACGATCGACAGTGCAGCAGTATCACGATTGATGGGAGATGCTCCGGTCATATCCAGCAAAGGGAGATCATTCCCGGTAACAGTACGGTATCTGCCGCAGATGATCGATGGACCGATCGAGACAGCGGCTGCGAACGCCGTTAGCCGGTCGCTCCGGGATGATGAAGGAGACATTCTGATGTTCCTGCCCGGACAGCGGGAGATCCTGCGGACAGAATCGCTTCTGAAGGATAAAGATCTTCCGTCCAACGTCATCATACATCCTCTCTACGGCGAAGCATCATCGGAACAGCAGCGGAGCGCGCTTCGCACGGCTTCCGCTGGTATCCGCAAAGTGATTCTTTCAACAAATATTGCCGAAACCAGTGTGACGATCGACGGTGTCCGGGTGGTGATCGATTCAGGACTTACCCGAAGAGCGGTGTTCGATCCTCGCCGAGGTATGACAGGACTCGTCACCGTACCGGTCTCACAGGCTTCTGCAGAACAGCGTAAAGGGCGCGCTGGGCGTCAATACGAAGGGATCTGCTATCGGCTCTGGCCGGAACATCAGCATGTGAATCTTCCGCCGTTCTCCGTTCCGGAGATACTCGCTTCGGATCTTGTACCGCTTGCTATGGAACTTTCATTGTGGGGGGACGGCGAGGCAGAGTCGCTGAAGTTCCTCGACAAGCCCGATCCCCGTTATCTTTCCATGTCCCGCGAATTGTTGAAATATCTCGGCGCATTGGACAAGCAGGGAAATCTTACTCAGCACGGGAGAGCAATGGCGGTGCTTCCGGTCCACCCGCGCATCGCACATATGCTGATCAAAGGAAAAGAGATCCGCTGCGGTCATCTTGCTTGTGAACTTGCCGCACTGTTGGATGACCGAGATTCGGTCCGCGGAAAAGGAGAGAGCGATATCGATCTGCATCTTCGATTCACGCGCGTGTTCGGGAAGGAACGGCAGACAGTGCAGGTTCCCAAAAGGATCGCAGAGCAGGTGAACCGGTTGAGAAGATTGCTGGATCTTCCGGTGCAACAGGAACGGTCTTCGATCGAACGGCTTGGGATTCTTCTTGCCTTCGCTTATCCGGAACGGATCGGAAAACGACGGGCAGGTGAACGGTATCAGCTTTCGGGAAATATGGTCGCATCGCTCCCGAAAGGGAGTGCATTATCCCGCCATGAATATCTTGCCGTGGCGGATGTGGACGGTGCCGGGAGTGATATACGGATCTATCTGGCGGAACCGCTGACGAAACAAGAATTACTGGAATATTTTCCGGAACAGATCGAATCAGCGAAAGAATTGCTGTGGGATGAGAAGAATCAATCGGTCCTCTCTCGAACTGTTACACGACTGGGTTCGCTGGAACTCTCCGAGAAACTCCATACTCCTGATGAGGCGGAATCAAAACCTCACATTCTTGCGGCTGTCAGGGAAAAGGGATTGTCCGCACTGCCGTGGAGCAAAGCATCCGAGGACCTGAGGTTAAGGAGTGAATGGTATCGAAGACAGGGGCTCGATCCGGAATGGCCGGAACTTTCGGAGAGCCGGCTTCTTTCCACAATAGAAGAATGGCTCGCTCCGTTTCTGAACGGGATCTACCGGATGGCACAGCTGAACAAATTATCGATGGATGAGATCATCCGTTCGCTCTTTTCGTACCGGCAACTGCAGGAACTGGACCGGCTTGCACCGACGCATCTGACCGTACCGACCGGTTCATCCATTCCGCTCGATTATTCATCGGAACAGCCGGTGCTGGCTGTGCGTCTGCAGGAAATGTTCGGTGAGACGGAAACGCCGACCGTTGCAGGGGGAAAAAGGAAAGTGTTACTCCATCTGCTTTCACCTGCACGCCGTCCTCTTGCTGTCACACAGGATCTTCCCAGTTTCTGGAAAAATGCATATCACGATGTCCGGAAAGATATGCGGGGCGAGTATCCAAAGCACTACTGGCCGGAGAATCCGCTCGAAGCGGAACCGACGAGGAGAACGAAAAAAGCGATGGACCGGAAAAGCTAATGCTGTAGATGGAGCCCGCCTTTATGTAGATGGAGCCCACCTTCATAATTTCTTTTCGTAGGTGGACTCCATCTTCGGAACCCGCAGATGGAGCCCGCAGCTAGGTAGATGGAGCCCACCTTCACTATTTCTATTCGTAGGTGGACTCCATCTTCGAATTCAGTTGACAGAGCCCACCATCAGAAAACGCAGATGGAGCCCATCTTCATAATTTCTTTTCGTAGGTGGACTCCATCTTCACCATCTTCATTACAAACTAAAACCGCTTGAACGAGTATCCCCGCCGTTTCAATTCACCGATCACCGCACCGAGTTTACTGTAAAATTTATCTTTTCGTCTTTCATCAGTTCCGATATGGCTGAGAAGGATGAAACCGTTCAGTCCGTTTGCCGATATTTTTTCCAGCCGGAGGATCTTTGCTGCAATGGAATCCGATGAACGGTAATTGGCCATGTCCGGTGTCGTATAATCGGCATTGGAGGATGTGCCCGGTGTGAAATTCACCAGTGACAGTCCCATTCCCTTCGTCCAATCTGCGATGGATTGGTTATACCACTCAAATGGAGGGAGAAAGAATGACGCATCCAGCGGACGGATATCGAATGCGGCCATTGCAGCAAAATTTCCCTTCAGGTCCTTCTCAAAATCTTCTCTGCTGATGAGAAGACTGTCTCTTTTTTCCCATGGCGCATAGAGCAGATGTTTATCCGAATGTGCTCCGAGAAAATGGCCTTCGCGTTTAATCTTTTTGATCGCCGCGGAAAATGCTTTGTTCCTGTAAAAATCTCCTGTAAAGAAGAACGATGCTTTGATGTTATGTTCGGATAATGTTTTAAGAATCGAGGCTGCACCGTCGGCAAACTCGTGTCCGGTGAACACAAGCCGTATCTCCTTTTTAGTCGTGTCAAACCGGATCAATGCGCCGTAATCAGAGACGGAGTGCTGATCCGTGCGAATTCCCGGACGCTCCAGTGAAGAAAGATACATCGTGAGTCCTGCCGTGCCGTCCATCGTCGGTTCGTTATTCGTATAATCACCCCAATCATCGTGATAGACTGCAAGGTCGGACTGAAAATCGGCATACGGATCTGCTTTTGTCAATTTGATGTACCGTTTATGCTGTTCAAAGATGGAAGCCCGCACCGGTCCGTCGATCAATCCGCCGTTGATCGGCATTCCATACACATGGGTGAAGGCAGAATGCGGATCGACCGGTGTGTCGCCGTGTGCGGGGAGACCGACGATCATGCTGGTCCCCCAGGGATTGCAGCCGAAGAGCCAATCACATAGAGCCGATTCCATCTCAAGATAGGATGAATCTTTCGTCAGCGTCCGGTAAAGATATGTTTGCTGAAGGAAAGAGCTGACCAGATTGTTGGAACACCAGATGAACGGAATGCCGAAACGGAACGGATTTTCTTTTCCTTTGTGATATACCTTATCGATCCCTCTTTTAAGGTATGCGATGAATTCCTTCGAATGTTCCTCGGAGGTACCGGCGATGGCAGCATGTCCGATATTAATGAACGGATACCATTGGTAATGCGATGCGGTATCGGCACCAAGCCACGGTGTGACAGGTTCCTGTCGTCCGTAATGGGCCGCTTCGTCCAGATAGTGTTTCTTTCCCGTAAGAAAATATAAGTGAACGGCAGCAAGTTCGGCATCATCCGTCCAATTATCCTCTTCATAAAAATATGGTGCACGGCAGGGAGCGGTCTGCGAAACGCCGGGATGGGATGCTGCATAATCATACGCATCGGCTGCTTTTCGTCCGATCAACTCCGAAAAGTCGGGATAATATTTTTTCATCAATTGAGCACCGAGTGCGAAGGAGGAAGCGAATTTCGCGACCGTTGATGCGGAACCGTTTGTTCTGTTCCTGTGCTGATAGATCCCTTGAGGGAGTCCGTTGATGAAATACACCGGACGCTGTTTCCCCCGTCCGTAATCCACTGTGTCCTCCGTCGGCAGCCGGAATCCCCGGTGGTCCCTGTCATCGGCGATCTGATTGAAAAACAATCCCGGCGAAGGATTCATTTTTACGAGCCAATCCAATCCCCATTTTGCCTCATCAAGGATATCCGGGATACCGTTTTTTCCAGCTCGTCCGTCCGCCGCAAATGCATCGCGGAATGAACCGGGATGCAGGGAATATGCGTGGAGCATCTGGAAGACTGCCGTTGCAGATGTCGTAACGTACTGAAGATAGTCGGAAGCATCATGCCATCCTCCCGAAACATCGATCCGTGTGGAATCCAGCGTGGGATGATAAATGATGAATCCGTCCTCTGTATGACACGAATCGTTGAGATACGGATTGTATCCGCTCCGCTGCTGACGCATGTAGTTCAGCAGAAAATCAGAGGTGCCGTTGTAGATGTTGTTATCGATCACAAAGTGGGGGGAACAGACACCGGCTGCATAAACATAGAATGCACCAGTCCCGGAAAAATTAGAAAAATCTAATTGTATGGATGATGCAAACGGACCGTACGGACCGAACTGTTTTGTTCGTCTGAATATGCCGACAGTTTCGTCGGTCAAGGCATCTTTTAAAATGAACGAATCAAGCGTGCCGACGGCTGTTTTTGAGACGAAGACCGCCGTCTTACGGGACTCAGGTAGGTATCCCAATTGGTTCACCCTGATCCATTGTTGAGAGGAGAGGGACAGAGGCAGGAGAATGATGGTCCAAAGGACATTTTTCATTTGTTTAGCCTGATTATTTTATGGAACTTTAGCTAAAATCATTAATCAATCCTCCAAAAGCAAAACGAAAAACCGGTAAAAGTCCGGAGATACGGAATCTCCCCAAGGAACGTGTTTCAAACAGACATGAAAAAATATCTCTCTTCCTTATTCCGTCCATCTTTGCAGCTGAGACTCTTCATCTTCTTTTCAACTGTTGTTGCTCTCTTTTCAGTCTTCCTTTATTATTACCTTTCGATTCAGTTCAAGGATCAGATCCTTTCCGCCGAGCGCGTAAAGTCGATCAATGTCTCGGAGTTCACGGCATCAAGTGTATCCATACCGCTGCGTCAGCATGATACGACGGGCATCAGGGAATTATTCACATCCCTCCGTGATCATTACGGGATACAATATATTGCTCTGTACAATAGCGATCATGCGCTCATCGCAGGATTCAATGCCGATTCGATCTCCGGATTTCATCCGCTCAGTGCAGGGGAACAGTCCAGAGTGGATCTTGAGCATGGATTGATTAGGACGCAGGAGATCGTACGTTCGGACGGGAAGGAGATCGGGATACTGCAGCTGGGATTATCGCTGGAAGGTGCAATGAAAGAACTGGAATCGCAGCGGCAGGACCTTGCAATGATCAGCACCGTCCGTGTCTTGTTCGGTTCGTTCCTGGTGTTCATCCTGACGACGATCGTGCTTCACCCGATCAATACGATGATGAAAAGATTCTCCGCCGTGGTGAAGAATGATATCTTTTCGCGCATGGAACTAACGGGATATGAGGAGATCGACCGGTTCGTCCGTTCATTCAATTCGATGGTGGGGGAACTCGAATCGGCGCAGTCGGAACTGCACTCGGTGAACCGTTCCCTTGAATCGCGAGTGTCCGAGAGGACGCAGGACCTGCAGAATGAGATCGTACTTCATAAAAGCACGGCGGTGGCGTTACGGGAGAGTGAGGAACGCTATAGGACGATCGTGGAGTTATCGCCGGATGCGATCATCATCTTTGTGGAAAAGAAGTTCCACTTCATCAATTCAGCGGTGTTGACAGTCTTCAAAGCCGAATCGAAGGATGCGATGAATGAACGGTCCCTGCATGATTTTATGGATATGCCACACGTGGGGGTCTTCAAAGAGATGCTCCACCAGATCCTGAACGGGACGACAGTCATGGTCCATTCGGAATATCCGTTCCGGCGGACGGACGGGAGCGAGTTCATTGCGGAGGTGACAGCCACCAAACTGCTGTATCAGGGGAAGAATGCGGTGCAGATCGTGATCCGTGATATCTCGGAGAGGATCAAGAACGAACGGAAGAGACTTGAATTGGAGCAGCAGCTGCTGCATGTGCAGAAGAAGGAGATCATCGGCACTTTGTCCTCAGGCATTGCGCATGATATCCTGAACATTCTCGGGATCATCGGCACGGCGATCAATAAACTGCTCTTCCTGAAGAATATCGATGACAAATCGCTGACGGATACAGCGGAACAGATCTCGAAAGCAACGGAGCGGGGGAAAGCGCTGGTGAAGCAGCTCCTATCATTCGCGCGGAAGACTGAACTGAATTTCGACAGCACACAGGTGAACGGTCCGGTGATGGAGATCGTCAATGTGATCCAGCGGACCTTCCCGAGCACCATCATCATCGAAGCACGGCTTACGGAGAATCTTCCGGTGATCCGCGCGGATAATAATCAGCTCCACCAGGCGCTGCTGAATCTTTCGCTGAATTCGCGGGATGCGATCCAGGAGAAAGGGAAGATCACGATCGAAACATCATTGAAGAGTGTCAAAGGACCGGATGCCGTCGTCGGCAAACCGGGAGATTATATCTGCATTGCTGTGTCGGATGACGGGAACGGAATGTCGCCGGAGGTTTTGCAAAAGATCTACGAACCGTTCTTCACGACGAAGAATGACGGAACCGGTTCCGGTTTGGGATTAGCCATGGTGAAAGGGATCGTGGAGAATCACCGGGGATTCATCGACGTAGAATCCTCACCCGGCTGCGGAACGACATTCCGGCTCTACTTTCCGGTATAAAAAAAAGGCTCCTGCATGAATGCAAGAGCCTTTTCAGACGGGTGAGAAATATTCTCAGCGGAACATATCAACGATCCAGTAACTGAACACACCAATCGCCGCCGATGTTGGAATTGTCAATACCCACACGACGACAATTCTTCCCACAACACCCCAGCGAACAGCCGAAAGCCTCCGTGTCGCACCAACACCCATAATTGATCCGGTGATCGTGTGTGTTGTGCTGACAGGAATACCGGCGATCGCTGTTCCCAGCAGCATAACAGCACCTGCTCCTTCAGCACAAAAACCGTGAACCGGTTTCAGATGAGTTAATTTCACTCCCATCGTGCCGATCACTTTCCAGCCTCCCATTAACGTTCCTAAACCGATCGCAGTATGTGCGATCAGAATTACCCACATCGGCACATACATCTCACCCCCCTGAAAATATCCGGTCGAATAGAGAAGGATCGTGATGATTCCCATCGTTTTTTGAGCATCATTGGTGCCGTGGCCAAGACTGAATGCCGCTGAGGAGACTAACTGTCCAATCCGAAAAAACTTATCGATTTTTCGAACGTTCCATTTTCGGAATATCCACGTAACGACGATCATCAGAAAAAAGCCGAGGACGAAACCGATCAATGGAGAGAGAAAAATGAAAAGAACAACATTATTGATCCCGGAAAAATTAAGCGATGCAAGTCCTGCCTTATACATCCCCGCACCTGCAAGTCCGCCGATGAGTGCATGTGAGACACTGATGGGAAATCCATAATGCGTACAAAGATGAGTCCAGACTACTGAACCGATCAGTGCCGCAAGAATCAGGTCCGGTGTGACTATATTGGGATCAATAATTCCCTTACCGATGGTTTTTGCAACGGCAACCCCAAATCCGAACGCTGCTGCAAAATTGAAAAACGCTGCCCACGCAACAGCCATTTTCGGCGAGAGGACCCGTGTGGAAACGACAGTGGCAATTGAATTTGCTGCATCGTTCATTCCATTCAGGAAATCAAACACCAATGCAACGAAGATGATGAAAATGACATAAAATTCCATGTGAGTTCCTTCGCTCGCTTACGCGTTTTTGATCATGATCGATTCGAGCACGTTGGCAACATCCTCACATTTATCCGTCGCTGTTTCCAACGTTACCAGGACCTCTTTTGTTTTGATCAATTCAATGGCGTCGGATTCAACGTCGAACAACTCAGCGATCGCCTGATCAAAAATGGAATCGGCATCATTCTCAAATTGATTGATCTTTTGAAGAATCTCCCGTAATTCAGCCGAACGGCGGGTATCGGTAATCAGCAACACGCCTCGTTGGATCTCGACGGCACTGTGGTAGATGATATCGGTCAGCCGTTGAATATCGGGGGAATTCTTTTTGATCTTATAGAGATAAAACCGATTAGCGCTGCCGTCGATCAGATCCATGACATCATCCATTGCCGATGCGAGTTTGTGGATATCTTCTCGATCCAATGGTGTCACAAACGTACTGTTGAGCTCAGTGAAAATCTCATGAGTGATCGTATCTGCTTTATGTTCAATATCCTGAATTTTTTTCACTATTGATTCACGTTCATTTCTCGGGAGTGAAGGGAGTGTCCGCAGGGTTTCAGCACCTTCCAGAATCGTGATCGAGAGTTTATCGAAAAGGACGAAAAATTTTTCATCATGAGGCAGCATTGCCTGAATAAGCCGGTCGAGTCGCATAAGATTTTTGGTAGTTGTGTGAGAAACAGATGGTTAATTCATCATTCAAACGTCCAAGTATAGAGAAGAAAAAAATAAAATGAAAGAGTTGATATATTATGGAATTGTTACCCGTGATTTATTGGATTTATTTTAATATACTTAGAAAACGGAATATCCAGCATAGACCATTCATGAGTATACAATGACAACAATGAACAGATCGCGCCGCTCCTTTTTCCAACAATCCGCTTTTGCTGCTGCTGCGGGTGGCTTTTTGTCATCATTTCCCTCAATTGCATTCGGACTGCAATCATCGAAACGGATGAAAATGACAGTCCGTCCATATACCTTGGAACTGAAGCATGTCTTCACCGTGGCATCTCTGAGCAGGACCACGACACCGGTGGTGCTCGTCGAGATAGAATATGACGGGATGGTCGGTTATGGAGAAGCGTCAATGCCCCCGTATCTCGGCGAGTCGCAGGAGAGCGTGACGGCATTTCTGAAACGGGTGGATCTCTCCAAATATGACGATCCATTCGATCTTGAAACGATCCTTGCAGACATCGATGCTCTGGCGTTCCATAACACCGCGGCGAAAGCGGCGGTGGACATTGCACTGCATGATCTGGTCGGCAAACTGATCGGCCGTCCATGGTACACCATTTGGGGATACAATAAGAATAAAGCGCCGAACACCACGTTCACCATCGGGATCGATTCGGCGAGTGTAGTGAAGGAGAAGACCAAAGAAGCTGCAGGATTCAAAATCCTTAAGGTCAAACTGGGAAAGAACAACGACAAGGAGATGATCGAATCGGTCCGTTCGGTAACCGATGTTCCGCTCACGGCAGATCCGAACCAGGGATGGAAGGATAAATTCTACGCGCTCGATATGATCCACTGGCTGAAGGAAAAAGGGGTCGTCTATGTGGAACAGCCGATGGCGAAGGAGAAACATGATGATCACGCATGGCTGACCGAACGGAGTCCGCTGCCGATCCTCGCGGATGAGAGCTGTCAGCGGCTGAGCGACATACCTTCCGTGATCGGTGCGTACAGCGGCATCGTCATCAAACTGATGAAATGTACCGGCATGCGCGAAGCGCATAAAATGATCACGATGGCGCGCGCAAACAATTTGAAGATCATGTTCGGCTGTATGACGGAGACATCATGCGCTATTTCCGCCGCATCGCATCTTTCACCGATGGTGGATTGGGCGGACCTGGACGGAATGCTGCTGATCAAGAATGATGCATTCAGCGGTACGACGGTGAAGGATGGGAAACTGGTGCTGAGCGACGGACCGGGGATAGGTGTGAAGAAGATTTAAAGAAACCTCTTTTTATAGATGGAGTCCATCTTATGGAAGAAATCATGAAGATGGGCTCCATCTTATCGTTTTTGCATCTCCCACAGCATCACAGCACTGGCGCTCGCCACATTCAGGGAATCGACTCCCGGCTTCATCGGGATGGTGACGAACTGATCGCACAAATCGAGCACTTCTTGTGAAATTCCGTGCCCTTCTGCTCCAAGCACGATGATATTCTTTCCAGAAAAATCTGCCGTTGTGATATCGATGCTGCTCGGATGTGGATGGGCGCCAATCAGTCTGAATCCATGTTCTTTGAGCCGGCTCAATTCTTCTTTGGTATCGCGGATATAGATGACCGGGAGCTGGAAGATATTCCCCATCGAATTCCGTACGGATCGCCGGAGATACGGATCGCAGGATGAAGGGAGCACCATTAACGCATCCACACTGAAGCAGACGCAGTTCCGGACGATCACTCCCATATTTTCCGCGTTCGTCAGTCCGTCCACAACAACAGAGACCGACCGTTTCTTCATCTGGAGGAACAGTTCATCACTGTGCCGCTGAGCCGGGACCGATGCGAGTCCCATGATCGATTGGTGCAGCACATGACCGACGATCGATTCAAGAAGTTTCTTTGCACCGATGAAGACCCGGATGGGATGCGCATTCGCCTCGATCAATCCCTTATGCACATCGAACCAATCCTGAGACAACAGGATCGAACGGACTGTGAGCGTGCTTTCCAAAAGCCGGACGATCACTTTTTCTCCTTCAGCGACGAAGATCCCCTGCTCAAGATGTTCGACAGGTCGACGCAGCGTTCGGTATGGTTCCAATTCCGGATGGTCCAGTGTGGTAATATGTTCAATTGAGGTGATCATCTGCTTTGGAAGTATAACAAAAGTTTGGTATTTTTATCCAATAAATCTGTGAAATCTGTAGCAAGATCCTCTGAAAGGTTGTCTCGTTCATGTCTGTTCGCACCCGTTTTGCTCCATCACCAACCGGATATCTTCACGTCGGCGGCCTCCGCACTGCACTCTATGCATATCTTTTTGCAAAACAGAACAACGGAACATTCATCCTCCGCATTGAGGACACCGACCAATCGCGGAAGGTGGAAGGGGCGACGGAAAAACTGATCGAAGCGCTGCACTGGGCCGGAGTCGATTTCGACGAGGGTCCCGGGAAGGATGGAAACCACGGTCCGTACATCCAGTCCCAGCGATTGAACATCTACCACACACATGTGCGTCAGCTGGTGGAACAGGGGAAAGCATACCATTGTTTTTGCACGGCGGAACGTTTGGAAACACTCCGTGCTTCCGGCGGAACGATGTATGACCGTCATTGCAGGACCATTTCGCAAGAAGAAGCTCAGCGGCGCGCGGCAACAGGCGAACCGAATGTTGTTCGGATGAAGATCCCCGACAGCGGTGAGTTGAAATTCCATGACGAAGTGCGCGGTGATGTGACCTTTGCATTCGAAACACTCGATGATCAAGTACTGTTGAAGTCCGACGGATTTCCGACATATCATCTTGCCGTCGTTGTGGATGACCATACGATGGAGATCAGCCATGTGATCCGCGGCGAAGAGTGGCTGCCGAGCACGCCGAAACATATCCTGCTGTATCAATATTTCGGATGGGAAATGCCGAAGTTTGCCCATCTTCCTCTTCTGCTCAATCCGGACAAATCCAAACTGAGCAAGCGGCAGGGGGATGTGGCAGTTGAAGATTACCGGGCGAAAGGATATTTGAAAGACGCGCTGGTGAATTTCGTCGCATTCCTCGGATGGAATCCGGGGGATGAACGGGAGATCTTTTCCCTGCAGGAGTTGACTGCAGCATTTTCCATTGAGCGGGTGGGGAAAGCCGGAGCGGTATTCAATGTTGAGAAATTGAACTGGATGAATCAGCAGCATATGAAGAACCTGCCGAATGCGGAATTGCTTGCACTCGTGAAACCGTTGTTCCTGGAAAAAGGGTGGAATACGTATTCCGACAAATACCTAATGGAAGTGATCGGACTATTAAAAGAGCGCGTTGTTCTTCTTCCCGAATTCGCAGCGTCATCCGTTTACTTCTTTGAAGATCCTTCATCCTATGACGATGCATCCAAAACAAAGAACTGGAAGCCGGAAACCCCGAGCCATCTGACGGCATTGGTCGATGCATTCAAAGGGCTGGAACAATTCGATTCCGCATCCATCGAAGCGGCGCTAAGAAGAACAGCGGAGTCCTTTCAGGCAGGGGCCGGAAAGCTGATCCATCCGATGCGGCTGGCAATCTCCGGGGTTGCGAATGGACCTTCGTTATTTCACATGGCGGAAGTACTTGGGAAAGAGACCGTCGTGAGGCGGATCGAGACAGCATTACAGAAGATCCAATAAAGATGCGGCATCCTGTTTTCAGCTTGTCATCGCTGGAAAGGTGCCCGGCGATCAGCTTCGTTCGAAACAGCAGAGCGGCGGCCGAAAGATGGAATGGGTCACTTGGTTCCAATGATGCGCAGCAGGGAGGAGATCCGTCGCCGGTAGTCATCCGAAAGTCCGGCTGAATGTTGATTGATTCTCGCATCACGCTTCAATATATTAAAAGACAATGCATTCACTCGATATCATTAAACTCCACAACGCAGTGTTCTACGCCTATCACGGCGCGCTGTCCGATGAGAAGAATCTCGGCGGGAAGTTCGAAGTGGATGTGGAACTGCATTGCGATCTTTCCGATGCGAAGGAGACCGATGATCTGAAGCGTACGGTGAATTACGAACAGGTCTATTCGCTGATGAAACGGATCGTCACGGAAAAAAAATACAATCTGATCGAAGCGCTCGCACACTCCATCGGACGGGGGATCATTGCAGGGTTCGCACCGGTGCAGAAAGCAGTGGTGCGTGTCCGGAAACCCGGAGCACCGGTGCACGGCGTCGTCGATACCATCGAAGTCACGGTCGAAACAGTACGGTAACAGTATGAAACACACAGTGTATCTTGGTCTTGGCTCCAATGTCGGTCACCGGATCGAATTCCTCGCTGCAGCAGTGCGCGGCCTCGCCGATATGGACAAGACCGTTGTCGACGCAGTCTCCAATGTCTATGAAACAGAACCGGTCGGAAATGTACCCCAGCAGGAATTCCTGAACCTGGCGGTGTCGGTGAGGACGGACCTTGATCATGTGGAATTTCACCGGCAGATGAAGATCCTGGAGAAGGAGATCGGCAGAACGGAATCGGAACGGTGGGGACCGAGAGAGATCGATATCGATCTGCTTCTGTTCGATGCACTGGTCGTGACAACAGATGCCATCCGGATACCGCATGCTGAATTAGTGAACCGTAAATTCGTTCTGCAGCCGCTCTCCGAGATCGCACCGATGGCGGTTCATCCTGTGCTTCACAAAACGATCGAAGAATTGCATAATGAAACGTCCGACCATCACGGTGTGGTATATTCTGAAATTCACACATCCCAACTTTTAGCGCTGATCAATGATTCAATTACAAACCCGACCGTCTGACATTCGCTATATCGCCATTGAAGGGGTGATCGGCGCAGGGAAAACGACCCTCGCCAAGATGCTCACCGAACGTCTTCAGGCAAAACTCGTCCTGGAAAAGTTCGAAGAGAATCCGTTCCTCGAAAAATTCTACGAAGATGCGGACCATTACGCATTCCAGACCCAGATCTTCTTCCTCCTCAGCCGGTACAAACAGCAGCAGGAACTCTTCCAGGGGGACCTGTTCTATAATTATCTGGTCTCGGATTATATCTTCGACAAAGACAAGATCTTCGCCTATCTGACCCTGCAGGATGACGAACTGAAACTATACGAAACGCTCGTCACCACCATCGAAAAGAATATCCCGACTCCGGACCTTGTCGTCTATCTTCAGTCCAGCACCGAACGTCTGATGTCCAACATCAAACACCGGGGGAGAAGTTTTGAAGAGAACATGTCCGATGAGTATATCAAGGATCTGAACGAAGCATATAATTATTTCTTCTTCCGTTACAAATCCGCTCCGCTGCTGATCATTAATTCCACTGAGATCGATTTTGTGAAGAACCCCGAGGATTTTGAGGACCTGATGGAACAGATCCTGCGGAAAGACAAAGCGCCGGTGGAATACTACAATCCCAAAACTCGCTCCAAATCATGATATTGCAATTTATTATATGGATGATCTTCGTGTATATCGCAGCCAAGATCATCGGCCAGCTGATCCGCATCATCCGCTCAATGCTGACTCCGAATAAGGAAGTGATGCACAGGAATACACCGACGTCATTCCGGGGGCGGAAGAACATCGAAGACATTCCCTATGAGGAGATCAAGGATAAATAATGGCACTGATTGAACGTTACGCGAAAAAATTGATCCTGCAGATCATCGGATTGTTCCGGTCCGGCAGGATGATCTCGCCGAGAGAACTTCCGGTGAACCATTTGAAAAGGATCCTCATCGTCCGTCAGCATGATCAGCTGGGGGACCTGCTGATCACCACACCGACCATCCGCGCTGTCCGCCGCCGTTTCCCGAATGCGTACATCGGTATTGTTGTCCGTGAATATACCGCACCGCTCATTTGGGACAACCCGAATGTGAATGAGATCATCGTATTCTACGAGAAACTCTCCAAATGGAATTTCCAGTTGTTCCGTTCCACCTTCGATCAGCTGCGAGGTGACGGCGGTTATGATTGTGCGATCGTGCTCAATACGGTCTCCCGCTCGCTCTCCTCCGATATCATCGCAGTGCTGAGCAAAGCGAAATACATCATCGGTCCGAACCATCTGAAGATCGATCCCGAGATGCCCGAGAAGATCTATAATGTCCTGACCCCGCGTTCCCCGAAACAACAATTGGAGATCGAGCATAATCTGGACATTGTGAAGGCATTCGGTGTTCCGCCGGATGGATTTGAGTATGACCTTTCCATTGATGAAGACGAATTGGTCGAAGCGGAAAAAGTTCATTACGGACTGCGGCTCGGTGCCGGCATCAGCGTCGGCGTCCATTTCGGCACGCTGGATGAGACTCGGCGTTTCCCGCTTCAGAAACTTGCCAAAGTGATCGACTGGATGAAGTCCACCAACGAATGCGAAGTGACGCTTATCGTAGGACCGAATGAGATGCGGATGCGTGATGATCTCGTCCGGATGCTGAAGTCGAAGGTCCATTCCGCTCCGCTGATGCCGTTAAGGGTCTCCGCAGCATTCATCAAGAAAATGAATCTGTTCATCTGCAACGATACCGGCACGCTCCACATCGCTTCGGCGATGAAAGTGCCGACTGTTTCGTTCCACGGCTTGAATGATCCGGAATCATGGAAGCCGCCGCATGAACGGCACATCGCTGTCCGTGCCGCGGATAAGAAGATCACTTCCATCACTCCTGAACAGGCGATCGAAGCGATCAAGATACAATTCGATCGGATCAAGTCCGCGCACTATTAAGGAAGAATTCGTTTCAGGATTCACAATACCAAACTCTTTTGTCCGATAATCCGGCGCACACTACGCCGGATTTTTTTTACACAATCCTCCCGCTGTTTTTGATATTGTTATTCGGGAAATTAGTCAGTACGTTACCCTATGATGACACCACAAGAATACGAGAACGAGATCCTGCGTTTGAAAAAAGAACGCAATGCCGTCATTCTGGCGCATTACTATCAGGAATCTCCGATCCAGGACCTTGCTGATTTTGTCGGCGACAGTCTCGAATTGTCCCGCAAAGCGGCCTCCACAACAGCCGATGTTATCGTGTTCTGCGGCGTTCATTTTATGGCGGAGACCGCGAAGATCCTCAATCCCAACAAACCGGTGCTGCTGCCGGATCTCCTTGCCGGTTGTTCATTGTCCGATGGAACACCTCCTGCACAATTCAAAAAATTCCGTGAAGAGCATCCGGATCATCTTGCCATCACCTACATTAACTGCAGCGCGGAAGTGAAAGCACTGAGCGACATCATCTGTACTTCCAGTAACGCGGAAAAGATCGTCAACCAGATCCCGAAGGACCAGAAGATCCTCTTTTCGCCGGACAAGAATCTCGGCGCGTACATCAACAAGAGGACCGGACGAAATATGACCTTGTGGAATGGCAGCTGCATCGTCCACGAGACGTTCAGCGAACGGAAGCTGATCGGTCTTCAAATGGAACATCCTGATGCAGAGTTGATCGCACATCCTGAATGCGAGGATCATATCCTTGCACGGGCGAAGTTCATCGGATCCACCAGCATGCTGCTGAAATACGTACAAACATCGCCGCATTCCAAGTTCATTGTCGGAACCGAATACGGGATCGTTCATCAGATGGAAAAAAGCACAACGGGAAAAACGTTCCTGCCGCTTCCCCCCGAAGCGAATTGTGCCTGTAATGAGTGTCCCCATATGAAACGGAATACACTGGAAAAGCTCTATCTCTGTATGAAAAATATGGATCCGCAGATCCACATGAGTGCGGAATTACTCGATCGTGCCCGTTCACCTATCGAGAGGATGCTCGCAATGAGTTAGAGCTTGAAAGGAAATGTTATGAAAAAGATATTGTTCCTTCTGTCGATCCTTCCGCTTGTTCTATTCCCGCAAAGTGCATATCTCTATTTTCAGCATCCGCAGCAGACGCAAAAATATGCCGTCGGTATCATCACAGATGCACAGTTCGTCATTCAGCCGTACGGCAGTTACACAAGGAATGATCTGACGCTGACATTCAGCTCCAAAGGAATGCCCATCTTCAGTAATGATGACAGTCTCGAGATCCGTCTGCAGTTCTCGATGACAGCCGGTTCGAATTTTACCGATATGTTCCTGTGGATCGGGGATTCCGCGGTCAGAGCGCTTCTTGCGGACCGGGCGAAAGCGAAAGCCACGTATGAGAATATTGTGAAGCGGCGGCAGGATCCTGCACTGTTAGAACGCACGTATGAGAACAATTATAAACTGAGCATCTATCCGATGCGGGCCGATTCCTCCCGGAAGATCATGCTCTCGTACTTCACTCCGGGAGCATTGAATGATTCGAATCTGACCGTGGTCCTGCCGCACTGGATCCTGCGCAGTTCCAATGTGGTCCAATTCTCCACCACGATCATCGTTCGTACCGATTCTGTGTGGAGCAATCCTGTGCTTCAAACGGAGACCGAGACGCCGTTCAGCAGTGTTGTCGATCCCGTATACGGACAGGTGTATAAAACGCAGATCATTCCTTCAGCCCTGCTCAATGCAAAATCGATGAGCGTGCAATGGATGAATTCCTCGAAGACACAGCCGTATCTTGTGGAACGTCACCGAAGCGATTCCGCCGGGGTATTCCAGATCTCGATCCAGCCGGGAAAATTGTTCGGTATCACGATGATCGGTAGGAATTTCCTCTTCCTGGTCAATTATGACTCCATGAGCGGTTCGAGCGCGTATTCCCGCAGCCAGATCATCACCGATCTGAAAAATGTGATCAAGACCCAGCTGATGCCGCAGGATTCCTTCAATGTGATCTTTGCCGGGAAGAACGGCCAGTTGAAATTGAGGAATTCATGGATCTCCGTCCACCCGGACACGGTCAACGCACTATTGAATAACATCAGCATCCGTCCGGACCTGATGGATGGATTTAATATCACCAAATTGTTCTTTGCAGCAGCAGAAATGATGAAAGGGAGCAGCGGGAATATCATTCTGATCTCCTCGTCTGAGGAATATGTCTATACACCGTATGCCGCAAGCGCCTTTGCCGATTCTTTGGTGAAAGTTCTCCCTCCGAAAACGCAGATCCATTCTATAGATAACAATCAATGGTACCATTACTACTATATCGGAAACAAGTATTATTACGGGAATCAATATCTCTATGAGTATCTCTCGAATAAAACGCTCGGATCGACGATCTCCCGTTCGATCTATCCCGGATCGTATGATAATAACAGCACATCGTTGAATCAGATCATTGCTGCAATCCGCGGCAAGATAAAATATCTCGATATCTCCGTTTCGCTTCAGAGCGGCATCACGTACATGAAGCAGACGCTGGGATACCCTCTCACATCCGTAGCAGCGAACAGTACGGTACGGCAGGCAGGTCTCTTTCAGGGAAATTTCCCAATGAATGTGGAACTGACGGGAATGTTCGACGGGAACATTCTCTATAAGAAAGTGACCATTCAGGAGAGCGAAGCGGTGAAGACCGACAGTTCACTCTATTCCGTCTGGGCAAGTTATCTCATCAATAATCTCCGTGTCACCAGTCCGTCGCAGGAATTGAAACAGCAGATATCCGACATCAGCATGCGGTACCGCGTGCTGAGCGAATACACGGCGTTCCTTGCGCTGGAACCGGGACAAAAATTGTGCGACACCTGTCTCACCTCGAATAACGGCGGACCGGTCGTGACGGGAACGACGGGAAAGACTGCTGCTCCCGATGTGTACGATGTGATGCAGGCATATCCGAATCCGTTCAATCCATCCACCACCATCAAGATCCGGCTGCCGGAGGGAATGGATGCCGCACATACGTCGCTGGCGATCTATAATTCGCTCGGACAGCAAGTGCGTCGGTTCGAGACCTCGCGCCTTACGCAGAAGGAATATGTCTCAATGACGTGGGATGCGAGAAATGACAACGGGATGAACGTCGCAACAGGAATGTATATTGCCGTCCTTCAGACGCCGAAAGGGAAGTATTCACTGAAGCTGATGTTGATAAAATAAAAGAATTTGAAACTTCATCAAAAAAAATGGACCGACGTTTCAATTGTTGATTACAATCGACCTGACCAAATTCACAAACGATAATTACAGGATATATTATGAAAAGGCTTTTTGCATTGCTCTTCTTAACACCGGTTCTACTTCTCTCACAATACACCTATAATTATCTGCAAATTCAGCATCCGCAGCAGACGTGGCGGTACGGACAGGGGACGATCTCTCAGGCGGTGGTCTCGGTCCACCCAAAAGGGAACTATCTGCAGTACGACATGTATCTCACCTTTTCCGCAAATACGCTCGGATTTACGCTTGCGGACAGTGTGGAGATCCAGATGGAATTCTCCCTGCCGCAGGGAGCCATAGTGAACGATCTGTGGCTGTGGATCGATTCTGTCACGATCATGAAAGGACTCATCCTTGACCGCTGGACAGCATCGAACATCTACGAGAATATCGTGAAGAGAAGAAGGGATCCTGCGCTGCTCATGAAGAATTCCGATCTGCAGTACAGTCTCAGGATCTATCCGATGGCGGGGAACAGCTCACGCAAAGTGCGTATCTCGTATCTGCTGCCGGCATCGATGAGCGGAAAGAATCTTTCCACGTCGATCCCGACGAACATCTTCCGTCTTTCCAAAGTACCGATGAACAAAGCGACCGTCTTCTTCTGGCCGGATCAGTCGATCGTGGAACCGCGGTTTGCCGAATTCAACGGAGGATTTGAATCCGCTCCGCGCACCGATCTTCCGTCGGGGAAAAAGTATTATTACGGTGAGATACCGGCGAATTATTTCAACAATTCCGTCACGCTCATGAATACGAATACCTCGGGTGCGACATTCGTCGGTAAATATGAGAATCCTCTCAAACCGGGGGAGGGATATTTCCAGGTCTCGTTCAATCCGTCCTCCATCTTCAATATCACCACGGCGCAGAAGATCCTCTTCCTTTTTGAATTCAACGAGGCACATTCGGCATATTCCACCCTCAGTCTCGTCAATTCAATAAAATCGTTCATGCTCGCGAATATGACGAAGAAAGATTCCTTCAATCTGATCTTTTCCGGTACGCAGATCAAACGAATGAAGAATTCAGGCTGGACCCCCGCAGATTCATCATCGATCATCACCACATTCGATCTGGTCACACAGAATCTACTGCAGAATGCCTCGAACACTCAGGCGTTGATCTCGGACGGTATCGACTTCATCCGCAATAACGGGAACAGCGGTGCGATCTGGCTTGTGGCCGGTTCGGAAGGATTGAATCTCCATACGGTCGTTAATCCTGCCATCCAATCCTTATCCGAACAGCTGAAGCCGGTCATTCCGATCCATATTTTGGACGTGAGCAACTACAGCGTCCTCTATTCGTACTTCAATAATAAGTATTACTACGGGAATGATTATTTCTACGAGAATCTTTCCCGCATCACCGGTAGCATGTATACCGGATACCGGATCAATTCCAGTCTGCAGACGAATCTTCAGTCCGTGTATGACCAGATCCGCGGAACGATCAAATCGTTCGACATGATCACCCGCATCGAGAACGGATTCTGTTCCAACCGGTTCACGAATATTTCCACATCCTCCGGCGACATTTCCATCGACCGTACTATCACGCAGATCGGCAGGTTCAACGGACAGTTCCCGTTCATTCTGGAGATCGCCGGTCTCTACCGCAATCAGACCGTGACGGCGAAAGTGACCGTTCACGATTCGAATACGGTGAACCTGGACAATGCCGTGGAGACGATCTGGGCGGGAAATTATATCACATCGCTCGAAGCGTTGCCGGTCAGTAATGCCAATACGAAATCGATCATCGATGCAAGTCTGTCGTTCCGCGTGCTGAGCAAATATTCTGCATTCCTGGCGCTGGAGCCGAACGATTCATTGAAGGCCTGCTTAACGTGCAGGGATGAAACGAAACTGCTCGCGGTGAATGAGGCCGCACAGCCGCTCATTCCGGGGAATGACTCGCTGATCACCGCATATCCGAATCCGTTCAATCCGGAAACGAAACTGCGGATCACGCTCCCGAACGGCGTGAAAGCGCAGGAGAGTTCTTTGATGATCTTCAATATGCTCGGACAAATGGTCCGCTCGTTCGACATCTCGTCCGCATCTTCGGTGAAGTACACCGAATATGTCTGGAACGGACTATCGGATGACGGCAGGAAGGTCTCCAGCGGAGTCTATTTCGCCGTCCTGAGGACTCCGGCAAAACATCACACCGTCAAGTTGGTTTTTACCAAATGACCTGACCAAACATCGTTCCCGCGATCCCGTCCTTCCAATCCGAAGGACGGGATTTTGTTTTGTAGAACGAGCAAGGTTTTTGTATATTTTTGTAATGAGAGAACGGAGTTCTGTCACGCTGAGCGGAGTCGAAGCGTGACATTCAATCGTGTGCCAGCCCTCGACTCCGCTCGGGCTGACAACAATTAGATTCAGATGGGAATATCATGGCGACAAAAGTATATATCGAAGATCTTTCGAAGCATGTTGGTGAAAATGTCACACTGCAGGGGTGGCTCTATAATCTCCGCTCGAGCGGAAAGATCAAGTTCCTTCTGATGCGGGACGGCACCGGAATCTGTCAGGGTGTTGCGGTGAAGAGTGTGGTGGGAGAGGAACTGTTCAACCGAGCCGGTGAACTGACACAGGAATCATCATTCAGAATGTCCGGAACGGTCCGCGCCGAACAGCGTGCGCCGGGAGGATATGAAATGGATGTGACCAATGTCGAGATCATCTCCATCGCAAAAGAATATCCGATCACACCGAAGGAACACGGCGTGGAATTCCTGGCGGACCGCCGTCACCTCTGGCTCCGTTCGTCACGTCAGCATGCCATCATGCGCATCCGTCATGAGATCATCCGTTCCATCCGAGAGTTCTTCGACGGAAGGGGATTCACGCTGCTCGATGCTCCTATCTTCACTCCGGCGGCGTGTGAAGGGACCTCCACATTGTTCGAAACGGAATACTTCGATCTCGGAAAAGCATTCCTCACACAGTCCGGTCAATTGTACGGTGAAGCAGGTGCGATGGCGCTCGGAAAAGTATACGTGTTCGGTCCGACATTCCGAGCGGAAAAGTCCAAGACACGCCGTCATCTGACGGAATTCTGGATGGTGGAACCGGAAGTGGCATTCAATGATCTGAACGATAACATGGATCTTGCAGAGGATTTTCTCGAGCATATCGTCACGAGCGTGCTGAAGAACCGTATGCCGGAACTGAAGACGCTGGAACGGAATATCCAGAAACTTGAAGCCGTAAAACGGCCATTCCCGCGCATCACCTACGATCAGGCGGTGGAGATCCTCCATAAAAAGGGGATTGCATTCGAATGGGGAAATGATCTTGGTGCAACCGACGAAACAGTGATCTCGGAAGAATTTGACCGTCCCGTCCTGGTCCATCGCTATCCTTCCGAAGTGAAGGCGTTCTATATGAAGCGCGATCCCGAGAATCCGAAACTGGCGCTGGCGGTGGATGTGCTCGCATCCGAAGGATACGGCGAGATCATCGGCGGAAGTCAGCGTGAGGATGATTATGATGTTTTGCTCGCACGTTTGAAAGAACATAACCTTCCTCAGGAAGCGTTCGACTGGTATCTGGATCTGCGACGGTACGGTTCCGTTCCTCATGCAGGATTCGGACTTGGTATCGAGCGGACCGTTTCCTGGATCTGCGGACTGGAACACGTGCGTGAGACGATACCGTTCCCGCGGATGATCTATCGATTGACGCCGTAAAAAAGATCAAAACGGAAACACATAGGAACATAGAAGAGCAGAAAAGGAAAAAGCAAAAAGCCTAGCAAGAGCGCACATAGAAGAGCAGTAATATAAAAGATCAAAAGAGGAAACACACTTGTCCGCCGCAGGCGGATAGACACATAGAAAAGCAGTAATGTAAAAGATCAAAAACTGAAACACATAGACACATAGAAAAGCAGAGAAGGAAAGATCAAAAGCAAGAGCGTAGCAAGAGGGCACATAGAAAAGCAGTAATGGAAAAAGCAAAAGCAAAAAAGCTTAGCAAGAGGGCACATAGAAGAGCAGTAATGTAAAAGGTCAAGAGCTCCCGCTAAAACGGCGGGCAAGGTAACACACCTACCCGCAAAATTAGTGGCGATATATTTTAACAAAATTGGTGTCTGAGTGTTTTAGTGGCAGTGATCATAACGATTTTTTTTTTAATTTCATTGATCTGTGGAAAGGGAAACGATGAAGGAAACTCCTCAGCAATATACAGCCCGAATCCTTTCCAATCTGGATGGTGGCGATCCGATCAAGATACTGAGATCGACACCGGTACGGATCGAAAAAATGATCAGTGGAGTCCCCCGCGCTGTTCTCTTTAAAAAGCCGGCTCCGAAGCGATGGTCCATTGCCCAGATCATTGCGCATCTTGCCGAGACGGAATTGGTGCTGGGCTGGCGGTATCGGTCCGTTGCGGAAAAGAACGGTGTTCCGCTTCAGCCGTTCGAACAGGACGATTGGGCGGCGAACTCCCGATATCAAAAATCCGATGTACGGGAGATGCTGGAGATGTATTCGGTCCTTCGAAAAGCGAATCTGAAATTTCTTGAGGGCCTTCCCAAAGCGAAATGGAATAACTTCGGCCTCCACCAGGAGCGAGGGAAAGAGACCATCCGTCATATCGTGAATCTTGAAGCAGGCCACGATCTGAACCATTTCAAACAAATTCAGAAAATTCTAAAGAAGTAATGGAGTCGTGAGGCCGTGGATTGTGACCGCTCACGGCGCACGATGGTTACTTCCGCTCTTTTTATAACTCTGATCGCCTCAACGACTTTTATACTCTATGCTCAAAGCTGAACATCTTCGGAAACAATACTCCACCGTTGTTGCGGTGGATGACGTCTCTCTTCACGTGGAGCGGGGGACCATCTTCGGTTTGATCGGTCCGAACGGAGCAGGGAAAAGCTCCACCATCCGCATGCTGCTGAATATTACCAAGCCGGATTCCGGTTCCATCACCTATGACGGCCGGAATTTCGGCGATGCCATCCGTAATACCATCGGCTATCTGCCGGAAGAGCGCGGTCTCTATAAAAAGAACGGACTTCTTGATACGATCGTCTATTTCGCCACACTTCGCGGAGTGTCAACACAGGATGCGAAACGGAAAGGGATGGAATGGCTGGAACGGTTCAATCTGCAGTCGTACGCCAAGCGGAAAGTAGAAGAATTGTCCAAAGGAAATCAGCAGAAAGCGCAATTCATCACCACCATTCTGCACGGTCCGGAACTGGTGATCCTCGATGAACCGTTTTCCGGACTTGATCCGGTGAATCAGATCGTGATGAAGGATATCTTCGCCGAACTGAAGCAGCAGGGAAAAGCGATCATCTTTTCCACCCATCAGATGGAATCCGCCGAAAAGCTGTGCGACGAGATCTGTCTGATCAACAGAGGGAAGATCGTGCTTGAAGGGAGCGTCAAGCAGGCGAAACAGCGGTTCGGTTCCAATTCTCTCCATTTGGAATTCGACGGGGACGGCAAATTCCTTGCAGCCCTTCCGTTCGTCAAGAAAGCGAATATCTACGAGAACTATGCCGAACTTTCCCTGAACGGTGCCGTCTCGTCCAACCAGATCCTCACTGCTGTGATGGATAAATTTGAATTGAGGAAGTTCGAATTCGTTGAACCGTCCCTCAATTCGATCTTCCTGGAAGTGGTCGGTGCATCCGTTGAAGAGATGGAACACAG
>CALRIY020000054.1:0-25713 GCA_943364975.1 Synechococcus sp. UW140 | reverse complement strand
GTCCGACCCGGCCGTCTCCATCGCAAACGTGCACGGTAAAGGATATAAACTGCTCGTTGACCTGTAGCACCTCCCCGCATTCCCGATTTTACTTTGTTCACTTCTGCATTGTCCAACCACTGATTTTTACGTTTTTTTTGCCAAAAAAGTGTAAATTCGTTAGTCTCTTTGATTGATGAGCACACTTGCCAAGTCACTCAGACTTGGCAAGTGTTTATAAGGATAGGACTTACACGACTAATCTGCTGAAAAAATTTTCAATAATGAACCGTTTGTCACTATTCATATTGATCGTGACCGCTCTCTTCGGCTGCGTCGGCGACGCGCCGCATGATAATCCATTGGATCCTGAATCGTCCGCCTACAAGAATACCGGCACATTCGGCGGAAGGATCCTGATCGAGAATCAAACTGTCGGCGTCTCCCGTGCGGCTGTCTGGGATGTTAACGGAGGGATCTCTGTCCTGACCGATTCCCTCGGTTATTTCTCCTTCGGTCCGTTGACCGCTGGACTCCACACGTTTGTCACGGTGAAGAGCAACTATACCAATGACACGTGTCAGGTGAATATCATTCCCGGCACCGTGCAGCAGATCACCCGTTCAATGAACGGTGCACCGGTCGCCTCCTTCCAGCAGATCCTCACCCGGAAGATCGACAAATATTTCCCCAGTCCGGAATACTTCGTGGAGATCACCGCTGCCGTTTCCGATCCGAACGGACCCAATGATCTTGACTCTGTATGGTTCGGTTTCGATTCGCTTCGTTATCCCCTCACATTTTCGCCGGCCACAAAGAATTATCATGCGACCATCTACAGATACGATATCCCGACGAACACCATTCAATATCTTGTGGGAAGGCCTCTCTTTATTATTTCGCGCGATGCAAAAATGGCGGTCAACACCGGTTCCCCGTTCTATGTGACGCGGGTGATCGAGAATGAAGCAACTCCGGTCTCTCCCTCTCCGTTCGTTAAGGACACGGTCTCGGCTGATTCCATCATCTTTAAATGGACCCCGCCGTCGGTCACCTATAATTATTCATACAATCTTACGCTGTCACGGGTGGATGCGGGAACGCAGACCGTCGTCTGGACGCATTCGGGATTGAATTCATTCTTCGAAGAGAAGGCGTTTGACGGGACGGTAAAACCGTTCCCCGCCAATTATGTCTGGACCATATCCGTCGTGGATGATTTCGGGAATTACGGCCGGTCAAAGGAATCCGCATTCGTCATTAAATAGCCTATGGAAAATACCAAAGACAATTTCAACGCCCTGTTCGAGATCACACGCACGGTCAATTCCATTCTGGAACCGGATGCGCTGCTGGAAAAAGTGCTCGAGATCGCCATGACGCACCTCTCCGCCGAACGCGGATTCGTGATGCTGGCGGATGATAAAAGCGAGAGCGGCTACACGGTCGTTGCCGTGAAGAATTTCAATTCCAAAAAGGCAAGTGATGAGTTCGCCGCCTCTTCTTCTGTTGTCACCTCCGTACTGCAGTCCGGCGAAGCGGTGCTTACGTTCGATGCGATGTCAGATGAGCGTTTCGAGTCTTCGGTAAGCATCATGGCGCAGAAGATCCTTTCGATCATCTGTATACCGCTCCGCGCGGGGGAACGGATCGCCGGCGCGGTCTATCTGGACAGCAGCAAATCCCGCAAAGCATTCACGGAAGATGCGCTCAAATTCCTGACCGTCTTCGGGAGTCTTGCCGCCATTGCCATCGAGAATGCACAGCGGTATTCCATACTGGAATCGCAGAATACTCGGCTGAAGAACGAAGCGGATGTGTCGCATCTCTTCAGCAACATCATCGGCAAAAGTGAAAAGTGGAGAAAAGTGCTGGAGATCTCCCAGCGCGTGCTGGATGTAGACGCCGCTGTGCTCATTACCGGCGAGAGCGGCACGGGAAAGGAACTGATCGCCCGCGCCATCCACGAGAACGGCACACGGAAAGGACAATCATTCGTTGCCGTGAACAGTTCGGCCCTTCCCGAGAGTCTGATGGAGAGTGAATTGTTCGGTCATGTGCGGGGATCGTTCACCGGAGCCTCCTCCGACAAAAAGGGATTAGTGGAAGTGGCAAACGGAGGGACATTGTTCCTGGATGAGATCGGCGAACTTCCGCTCTCCCTGCAGGCAAAGATACTCCGACTGCTGCAGGAGAAAGAATACCGCCGTGTCGGCGACACCGTCAATCGGACCGCCAACATCCGTGTGATCGCCGCAACCAATAAGGAATTGAAAGAAGAAGTGAAGGCGGGTCGGTTCCGTGAGGATCTCTTCTTCCGGCTGAACGTGGTCGGCATCCATCTGCCGCCGCTGCGTGAACGGAGAGATGATATTCCTATCCTTGCAGGATATTTTGTGAAGAAGGCGGCGGAGAATTATAAACGCCCGATCGACGGGATCGCACCGGATGCGATGCAGCTGCTCCTCGCCAATCAATGGAAGGGAAATGTTAGGGAGTTCCAGAACGTGATCGAGCGGGCGGTCGTGTTGTGCCGCGGCACGCAGCTGACGAAGGATGATTTCCTGTTCGATTCCTCCGATCAGTCCGCCCTGCAGAAGAATGCGGTCACATTGGCGGATTTCGAACGTCAATTGATCGAGACGACACTCGCCGAAATGAACGGCAACCGCACCCGTACGGCGGAGAAACTTGGCGTCTCGCTCCGCTGGCTGCAGTACCGTATTAAAGAATGGGGTAATGAATAGCACATTCTCACACAAAGTCACAAAGGAATAATTTAAAAAAAGCTTTGTGCCTTTGTGTGAAAGAATGAAGACGAAATAATTATTGCTATGAAAGAGAACGAAATTGCAAAGATCGCGGTTGATGTGGCCTTCCAGCTGCACTCGACATTGGGGCCGGGTTTGTTGGAGTCGGTGTATCAAGAGTTATATGTGTATAAGTTGAGAGAACGGGGATTGTCCGTTGAAACGGAAGTTGTTCTTCCGGTGATATACGAAGGAAAACAATTTTCCTCGTCATTCAGAATTGATATCTTGATTGAAAAGAAACTTGTCATAGAATTAAAATCAGTTGAGACTGTTCTTCCGGTCCACAAAAAACAGCTCTTAACATATCTGCGGTTAAGCAATCTGAAACTTGGACTCCTCATTAATTTTGGAACGGCCTACATTAAAGACGGCATCGAACGCATTATCAACGGAGTTCTTGAATAATTCCTTTCAGTATCCTTTTTTGTTTTTTTTGTGTTACAAAATGTTTTAAAGTGCTCTTCTTTGTGTCTTTGTGTGAGATGTTTTTTCAAAAATGAACGGTGCACAATTTAAAATAGAGCAAAAGCTCAACGAAAGCGGAACGACGATCGTCTACAAGGCGTTCGACGAATCGCTGCACCGTCACGTGCTGCTGAAAGTGCTCCACAAGCATCTCTCGAACGATCCGGACCTGCGCGAGCGTTTCATGCGCGAGGCGAGGGCGTGCGCCGCTCTGCACAGCGAACACATTGCACAAATATATGATCTGACGGAGATCGACGGTGCTCCCGCCATCGTGATGGAATTCGTTCACGGCAGATCGCTGAAAGATGTGATCGCGGAAGGTTCGCAGAATACCGTCGACTTTGCAAAGAAAGCGGCGCTGCATGTGCTGCGGGGACTGGCACTGGCGCACGAACGGGGGATCATCCACCGGGACATTAAACCGGGGAATATCCTCGTTTCCGAACAGAATATCCTGAAAGTGACCGATTTCGGATTGGCATACGTGGCGATGTCCCCGACGGTGACGATGGAAGGGATGGTCCTCGGCACTCCCGCCTACATGGCGCCGGAGCAGGTGCGAGGGGATGAGATCGATGCGCGGACCGATCTCTTTGCTCTCGGTGTGACGCTTGTGGAGATCCTGAGCGGTGAACGGATCTTTGAAGGCTCCACCTACTCCGAATGCATGAAAAAGGTCCTCGCATTCAAAGCGGATGATGTGAAGCGGTTCGATCCGAAGTCCACACCGGAATTCAGCGCATTCCTCCAACGGTTGCTCCATCCGAAAAAGGAGGAACGGTTCTCCTCCGCTCGCGAAGCGTTGAATGCACTCGAGGGGAAGAGACCATCGGCATTTGTCCGTCCGATCAAAGCGGCTTCGTCCGTCGGCCGGGTGCCGCTGTCGGTCGCCGCGGTAGTGACGGCACTGCTTATTTTCTTCGGATGGATGCAGTATGGTCAGCCGCCGGCTGAAGAACCACTATCGGTAAAGGATCCCGTTCAGAAGGAGAATCACGACACTTCAAATCTATCATTGCGGACCCCGGCAAGCGAACCGGTCCGATCAGTAAGGAATGAGAATTCCTCATCCGCTCCAGAAAAAAATGTTTCCACTATTCCCGCCGGTCCGTCCGGTCCCGTGACTGCCGCGAAAGATTCCGCAAAGGTCTTTGTGACGAGCACGCCGTGGGCGAAAGTGTACGTGAACAATCAGTTCATCGGAGAGACGCCGATGGCAAAACCGATCTACCTTGCCTCCGGTTCGCATTCGGTGATGTTCACCAATCCGGCCTTCGATCCGATCGTGAAGACGATCACTGTCGCCGGGAGCAGGGAACAGACCGTGAACGGGAATTTTATGGAACAGACCGGATATGTGCGGATCAATGTGAAACCGTGGGGTGAAGTGTATGTGGATGAACAGTATAAGGATACCACTCCGCTCTCCAAACCGATGATGCTCTCTGCCGGCCGGCATTCGTTCCGGTTCAAGAACAGTTCGTACGCCGACATCCTGAAGGATGTGGTGGTGATCGCAAAGGATACAATACAATTGAACGTGGATTTTACGAAATGAGATCATTCATCATCATACTTCTCTTCACTTTTTTCTCTGTTGCTGCGCTTCGTGCACAGGACCGCTCGGCCGATTCATCACTGACGGTGATCGAATCGCTCTACACGGGGGGCGAATATATTCCCGCAGAACTTGAAGCACGCCGTCTGCTGGAACAATCCGGACTGAATGATTCTGCGCGCGTACAGACCGAGAAGTGGATCGCATTTTCGATGATCGCCCAGGGAAAATCCGCGGCGGCGAAGGAACGGTTCATTGCACTGCTGCGGATCGACGAGACATTCGAACTTGATCCGGTACTGACCTCGCCGAAGATCCTCTCGGTCTTTAATGATGCGAAAGTGAAGTTCCTCTCCCAGAAAAAGAATGCCGCCGCCGATTCCGCTGCGTTGAACGGACAGACAACGATCCGTCAGACACCGTTGTCTTTCCGCGCGGCGCTGTTTCCGGGATGGGAACAGCTGCATCAGGGAAGGGAGACGACCGGGTGGATCCTGTTAGGAGCCGGTGCTGTATCTCTTGCATCCGGTGTGGCCTGCGAAATTCTGAGAGCCGATGCACGGACGGAGTATTTGAATGCGTCAACTTCCGGCGCAGTCACTTCCGCGTATGACAGATATAATAATTATCGCAAGGCCGAGTATTATTCCTTTGCAGCGTTTGCTTTTGTCTATATTGCTTCGGAGGTCGATCTTTTCAGTCACTCCAGCATGACCATTCAGCCCGTCCACTCCCAAAACCTCGGAAATCAGCTGCAATTATCGGTCAATTTTTAACTTTTCTTGATGCACTATGTGCATTTGGGTATGCAAAATCTGCATGTATCCATATCCAAAACTGCCGAAAAACCGCCAAAAACACCGATTTATCCATGGTACGATGATTGCAATAGGATAAGTGTCGTTCTCACTTTCACATGCACTACTTCCGCGGATGTTGGTCCTGTCCAGCAGCGCGGAAAGAACTTGGATCGTCCGGATTTCGGACGAAAATATTTTATCAGTAGTATTAAATAAAACGAATCAATCATCTGGAGGATGTATGAATAAACGCCTTACTCTTTTGCTGTTGGTGCTGCTCGGCGTCGTGCTTCTGCTGGCTCAGACATCGAAGTCGGAGATCGTCTTGAGCGCTGCGAAAGTGGAGCTGAACGGTCACGTGAAACTGTATTGGACCAAACCGCTCAACGCGAACAATACCACCGTCTATCATCTGTACCGCCTGCTGCTTCCCGACACATCCGCCGTGCTGATCAATTCCGGATCGGACAACTACTTTGAGGATATGATTCCTCCGGTGATGTCGCCGCTTCCGGTGAATGTGGCCTATAAAGTTGTTGCAAAGACCGGACTCGCAGTCGAGACCAGCAACCTGCTCATCATTCCTGTTCCGGGTGTTCCCACCATCGGATCATTCCGGCTGGAAGGGAAGATCGACAGCGGAAAAGTGAAACTCGGATGGGCGCTTCCCCCGGTCACTCCGGTGGCGTATTATCTCGTATTCGGAACGGGTATGGACGGACAGCCTCCCGTGAAGATCGATTCCACGACATCCCGGTATTCCGTGACGCAGGCTCCGCATGTTCCCCTCGGCACCATGAAGATGTTCTCCTTCTTTGTCCGCGCACGTTATTCGAACGGTGATATGCTGCAGAGTACCACCGTCTCATTGACAGTCGAGAACAGGATCCCCCGTGACGAAGTGAAGTTCACATCGGTTCCGAATCCGAACGGACAGAAGAATGTGCCGTATCAATACACGGCTAAAGCGGTCTCGAGCGATCCGTCTGCGGTCATCCGGTATTATTTTGAATCATCGGCAAATGTACTCGGACTGGTGATCAAAGTTGATTCCGTAACCGGTGAACTTACATGGACCCCAACCGTGAAAGGTGTTTTTCGTTTGATGGTGGTTGCGAAATCGAACAAAGGCGGGATGGCAAAACAGGAATTCTCTGTTTCGGTAGCCGGAGGGAATGGAATCATTCAGGGAAAAGTGACCGACACATTGAATGCCAATATCCCCGGTGTGATCATCGAGGCATATAAAAAGGAAAATAATCTTCAGTATGCATTCGCCTACAACGTGAAGACAGACGCGAACGGGAATTTCCGCATCAGCCGTGTTGACCCCGGAACGTATTTCCTCCGTGCGAATGCTCCATCATCCAAATATCAGAGTCAGTGGTACAACGGACAACGCGAGATCTCGAAGGCGGACAGTGTGATCGTGATCGATTCACCGGCAGTCTCCTTTGCGAATTTCATCCTTCGTGCAGGACCGGGCGCCATCACCACCGCCAGGATCAATGTTTCCGGCTCGGTAAAGGATACATCCGGATACGCCATCAATAATGCCGATTCCCGTGTGATATTCGTCCGCGCGGAGTTTGCACTCAACTTCGGTTCGGGGATGAATGCCGGCATCGAGAATTTCCGGAAATACTTCGAATATAACATGGGTGATTTCCGTCTGGAAGGGAATTCGGAATTCGTGATCAAAGCAAAGACCGATTCACTCGGAAATTATTCCGCAAAACTTCCTCCGGGCGCCTACATAGCCTTTGCGAGAGCAAAAGGATATGCTGTGGAGTTCTTCAGCGAGCAGTCCAATCTGCTTTCAGCCAAAGTGATGCTGGTGCAGAAGGATACGGTCGGGATCAACTTCACGTTGTCGCCGCTTCCGCCGGTGGTGCTCGGCGAGATCAGCGGAGCAGTGATCGATTCCGTCAAGAAGGTCTTTGTTCCCTCGCGTGTGATCGCATTCCGCGACGGCTGGAGAGTGCTCGATCCGCAGCGGATCGGACGTGCGTATGTGACCGATACCGATTCACTCGGCAGCTATTCGTTTACGGACCTGCTCCCCGGTACGTATGTGGTGATGGCAGTACCGCTCGGGAATTACGTCCCTTCATTCTATGCGAATGATACGGTGAATGTCCGCTGGAAGCATGCAACGAAGATCGTTGTGAACGGCAACAGTGTGGACAATATCAATATCTATGTGAAACCCTTCGGTCTTTCGCCGAGCGGCTACACCGGGATCTCCGGTACCGTGAATCTGAACGGAAGCAACGGCAATCAGAACAATTCCGGCCGCGCGGGCGCCGTCGTCTATGCATCGCGGAACGGCGAGATCGTCGGATATACGTTGACCGGACCGGACGGGAATTTTGCTTTGACAGGATTGGCGCCGGGACAATATTCCGTATTCGTGGACAAAGCGGGGTATAATGAGTCCGTTGCGGCAACAGTGAATGCGGCATACAATATCAACGGCTCGCCGATGCCCGGAACAGTGAACTTCACCATCGACGGTACACTCGGTGTCATCGAAACGAAGACGGACATTCAGCCGGTCACGTATGTGCTGGAACAGAACTATCCGAATCCGTTCAATCCTTCCACCACTATCAGCTTTTCGCTCCCGAACTCCGGGAACATCTCGCTGAAAGTGTACAATGTGGTCGGACAGGAGGTGGCAACGCTGCTGAACGGATACAAGACGGTCGGTCAATACAATGTCACCTTCAATGCATCGAACCTCTCAAGCGGTGTCTATTTCTACCGTCTGGATGCAGGTTCGTACACCGTTGCGAAGAAGATGTTGTTGGTCAAGTAATAACGCTCGAGGGATACGTGAAGAAGGCAAGGCGGACTCCGGTCCGCCTTTTTTATTTGTAACCTTGCGAAGGTTTTCGAAATATTCCTGAAACCTTCGCAAGGTTTCAAAAAGGATAAATCAATTAACCACAGATTCTCAAATTAGACAGATTGTAATTCATCGATGGCAATACAGTAACACTTCTCCTTCCAGCAGAGAAGACAATCCGTTTTATTAATGAGAAATCAATGAGTCAATCGCTAAAATGAAATTGTTAAAAATATTTCATTTCATGCACGATTATTATCGATGAGAAAGAGAAAAATTATTTTTCTTAAAATAGGGAAATATTTGTTTTACCTCCATTGCTCTAAAAATTATTTTTGAGCAATTGGCCTATAACGCCAAGAAACAGAATAAATTATTTTGGATCACGAAAATATATTCCTCGAAAGTATTTCAAAAACGACAATGCCTAATATGCCAACCAAATACAGCAAGATTTCAATTTTTGTGGCATGATATTGGTCTAAGCTGAGATAACTATGAACATTCACAACACGTGAATCTCTCAGCGGAGTTGGTCGTCGCCGGACCGATGTTGTGCCTTGCTTCGCAAGACCGTACATTAAGCAATGTCAATCTGAGAGAATATTATATGAAATACATGTCAATTGCTACGATTAATTTCATTGCGCTACTTTCTTTTCTGCAAATAAACTGCAAGAGCGAAGAACAAATTATTCCACCCGTTGAAAAACCATCTATCCATCCGACAATCACCTGGACCGGGGATACGATTCGGAACCCTTATTTAAATGCCCAATTCATATTAGAATCAATTTGGGGTACTGACACAAACAATATATATGCCACAGGTTGGAACGGTTTCGGAGGAAGAGCTTCATTATATCAATATGACGGTCAACAATGGAAGGCAATTAAAATAACCACAGGGGAAGGTGGATTTATTGGGAGTTATGTTCATCTCCGCAAACTAGATGGTTCAGGGAAAAACGATGTATGGGCTATCGGCCTAAGAGGTGGTTACTATGGTTCATCCACTGATTCAAGTGTTGCAATCCACTTTGATGGCAAAGAATGGAAAGAAGTATTGATGCCTCGTTGTAAAGATTTTTTGAATTCGATTAAAGTATTTTCTCCGAACAATGTTTATCTGGGAGGATCCTATGGTGAGATCTATTATTATGACGGAACAAGTTTCCAAAAAACATATTTCGATTCTACAATGGATGTATTGAGCATAGACGGTGACGGTGTTAATATTTTGGCTGCAGGAGGCGAACTTAATGGGAACTACGGCGTATTTTCAAAATTAGGGTCAGAGCCTTGGAAAATGATTCAGTATTCAAGGGAATCTGATTACGCAAGGGAAAATACTTTTGGATCAACGAGTATCTATCATTTGGGAGGGGGCAAATATTTTACTAGCGATGTTGGCATTTATTACTATGACGGCACCCATTGGTCAAGAGTGTATAGTGACGGGTATTATGCTTTTTATTGGCTTCGAGGAACATCAGCCAACAATGTTTTTGCATTATCAAATTCATTTAAACTGGTCCACTGGAATGGTATGGACTGGAAGCCGGTGAACTTACCGGAAGGATTGGATCAAAAAAGAATTATCGCTGGACTGTGGACATATAAAAATAATATATACTTGTCATATCAAAACACATATAGTAGTGCTATTATATATAAAGGTTCATATCAATAATGAAGGAGATCAAAATGAAATTATTATTAGCTCTTTTGCTTTCAATGGCGTGTTTTTCATATAGCCAAATCTATCGACCAAACTTTGAAGGTATGGATGAAATACGGTGGTATTTTGATCCCAACTCACTTTCTTATATAAATCAAAGTGGTTTTAGTGATGATCTATCAGCCGTAAAAGTTGAAGCGCTGATTCAACAGGCATGCGATGAATGGGATCGAGTGATTTCTTCGAAACCATACAAAGACAATATCAAATTCAGTAAAGGAACTTTAGGAAACCATAACATAAAGATATCATTTTATGCAGGATCGAATTCAACTGAATTAGGCAATACAAATACAATTAATGATTATTCGCCGTATGATGCAATCCCCCTCGGCGAAGGAGCCAAGATTGAAATAAATAAAAATGTAAATATTATATGGAAACCTAATTCCGCTAGCTCTGGTCCATACTTATACAATACGTTATTACATGAAATTGGGCATGCAGTATTTGGCATGTTTAGAAATGTTCACTCCGTTGATCCAGTTGCAGTAATGTATTCAGGATTTTCATCAAACGTTTTAGTCTTGAACGTGGTGGGCGCAGAAGCAGTTTTAGCATATAACGCATATAACCATTGTAATTTTACATTTATTGCGCAAAATGTTCAAAGGGGGGACAAAATTCAATTTACAGATCCTCGAATATTTGTTAATAACGTTTTGCAAGAAGATTATATCACATTAGATAATAAGTATGAAGTGATGTCTCATGGTCAAACGCGAGCACGATCTTATAATGATCTCAATCTTCTATTGGGTAGTACTGCATATTTAAACCAGAATGGTACATATGACGCTGTCACAAGTTGGCTTATCAATAGTGTTTCAATAAATAGTCCAAAAGCACAATTTATTTCGCAACAAGAAAATAGTACAGTTACCGCATTGTATTCGCCAACCCATAGATTACTTTTTAATCCCGGTAACTTTTTAGAAGGTGGGGGACAATTAAACTATTATGATTATGCCATTGGTGAGAATATTGAAAAAGACACTATAAAATACGGTGACAATGAAAGATATTATACTGTGGATAAAATTGTCCGTATTTATTCACATACGCCAAACGAATACTATGCGATGTGGAATTATGGTAATCCCAATTTAACAGCTAATGATATCCAAATACAAATGAGTTCAAATATAACGCTAAACGCCAATTATAAGGGGAAACTAAAATCAAATAATCTCAACACTCTTAATAGCAACAGCTCGCATAAATTCATAAAAACAAATGATGGAATTTATCATTTAGTATATAATAGCCTAGGAAAAGTATGGTATGAATCAAGCACCGATGATGGTACGAGTTGGTCATTGCGCTATTCCGACGATGGCGACCTTCCTGCTATTGCGGCGGTAAATAATTCTCGCGTGGTAATTGTTTATCCTTCCAATACGCAGTATATCAAAGCAGTCTGCTTTGACAATTCTTCACCCACGCAGGTTTCAACGTCATCAACACTTGGCCGAGAGATTGATATACCAAGTGATCTATCAATTGCAATTAATTCAAGCGGAAAAATCGCAATTGCATATTATAACAGCATGGATGATGGTGGAGATGCACTGCCGGGATATTACGGCTTGGCAGGTTCAATATCCTCGTCCGGAGTAATTACCTGGGGATCCAATTCAAATTATAGAACCGGCGCACTTGCCTCTTCCACCGCAAAAAATGGTGTTATGGAAGTCAGAAGTGAATCACCCGAAATATTGTTTCATTTTGCTTTTGATGATGTTGATGCGAACGAAGATCGGCAAATATATTACGGTCCTTTGAAATGGAGCAGCACGACGTTGACACGGTATGTGTATTCACCATACAATAATTGTTTATCCGGCTCTTCCGGATATCAAAACAATACCAATCCGTCACTCATTCCCTGGAGCGGGGAAGGGTTCCGAATCAATTGGATCGGCAATGTCGGATCGCCATATGCCGCATCAGTATTCAGAGATCCTAGCAATCCGACATTTTGGACATTCGGTTCAAATGTTCTAAGCACCAGTATGAATAAGGCTTCTGATGGATATGAGATAGGCTGGTCGAATGGCACTCTTCACAATTATGCAAACAACTCAAATTTGTATTCTTTAGGGTCAATATCATCGAATGGTCAATTTCTGCAAATCGGAAACAGTAATACTCGCGCAACGATGAGGGCAATCGGTTTTAATACCTCGGTATCACCGTATCAGTTTAATCTTTCTACTCCAATTGGTGCTCCATTGCAAAAAGGATCATCCGTAGACGAGAATGAAATACTGGGTCGTGGTATTGTCATCTCATTGAATCATAAGGAAGAGATCCCTGATGATATTGATTCAACAACGCTGAATCATTCATATCAGAAAAACGCTCAATATTCATATCTTGCAAATAATATCGTTGTTGATGAAAATAGATTAACGTTTATCGATCTGCCGGTAGGTGAACAATTAATGACTCCGGAGACGATCAATAATCACCTTGTGACAAATCCATTTGTCCTGAAAAATAGTTCTTCGTTTTCATTTGATATTGTGAGCGAAGTAGTCAACAGTAATACCGAAGCGGGATCAGTTTTGAATGAAAAAGGGTTCGTTAAATTTACGGTAGAACTAATAGATGTGGTCACAGGACAGATCTATGAAGTTCAATCGAAATTTGTTAAAACAAATAGTTCCAGTTCTGGTGTTATGGTGACCTCCTATACGGTCGATTGTGAAGGAGTTGGGGAGAAGGAGTTCCAATTACGAATTAAATTCACTACGACTGAATTGGCAGAATATGCTCTGATCGAAAAAATATCAAATGGATCTGACAATCTTCAAAAAAGCGGCTCGGAAAAATTAAAGATCGCCTTCACTAAAAACGCGATCGTTTCAGATTATTCCTTAAGTCAAAACTATCCAAATCCGTTTAATCCGGTAACAGTTATCAGTTATGCACTGCCTAAAGCAGGACATGTTTCAATATCAGTGTATGATGCCTTAGGCCGAGAAGTTGCACAATTGATCCATGGAGAGCAGAATGCCGGTCGACACACAGTTAATTTTGATGCTTCAAAGCTGTCCAGCGGCATTTACCTCTATAAAATGACATCTGGAACATTCTCTGAAACAAGAAAGATGCTCTTGATGAAGTAACCCTGCGTATCTTTGCAATGAACACAAGGCGGACTCCGGTCCGCCTTTTTTATTACGACCTTCGCAAGGTTTCATCTATATGTACACTGAGCGTCTTTTGAGCGTTGAAGAAGTGGAATGTTCGCTTGCATTGCCCTCCTCCGCAGTGATGCATTAGCCGGTCAACACCGATCTCCCCGGTCATTCAATTCGGATTGACCAAAGTATGCAGCAGAGATCTTCCCTTGGATTTCTGATCATCCGGACAAAAATATCCTCAATATTCCGAAAATTTCAGAATATATGAAGTATCTCAGGAGGATCCGTAACAACGATGGCAAAAAATTCGTATTGTTGCTTCAGTTACTTCAGATAAGTATAGAGCAGTATAGAACAGTATAGAGAAGACCATTCAATATTTCCCATTTGTTCAGGAGGCTCAATGAAACGAATCATTTTGCTGTTGTGCTCCATTCTTGCATCATCCGTTCCTCTTCTATCGCAGTTCGTTCCGATGGATTCTTACTCTTCCACCGATTTTCAATCCGCTTCTCCTTCTGCCTCTCAATTCGGTCTTTATGGGTTCGACAATCCCGCCGGACTCACATATCTTCGAGGACTGGATCTCTCGTTGATGATGACCGACAGGAACAAAAGCCGTATGACCAACCACTGGGGTGCATTCATCGGAGTACCGAACGGCGCATTCAGTATGACGCAGGAGAAAACGGCGCTCGGAATGATGAACCGGTACAATACAGCTGCTGCGTTCGGTGACCGGACGATCAGCGGAGGTATCGCATACAGCTGGACAGGTGCGGAAAATGCACTGCTCGACAGGACCGATTATCTTACTCTCGGAATTCTTTCCCGTCCGCTCCCCATGCTGTCGATCGGCGGGACATATGCCTCCGTCACGAACGGTACCGGATGGCGCGGCGGTGCGGATGTCGGTGTTCGTCCGTTCAGCACAGAACTGTTGACGGTCTTCGGAGAATATACCGTGCAGCGTCTTCCGCTGGCGACGAACGAATCGTGGAATGCCGGTGTGATGTTCGAACCGGTCGCGGGTGCGCGCATTTCCGGACGGTATTTTGAAAACGGTGCAGTGAATGTCGGTGTGCAATTGAACCTCGGACACATCGGTGCTGTATCGCATTCACACTACGACAAGAACTCGAAGCATGCCTACAATACATACGGTGTCCGTTTCGGTGTCTACGACGGGAATATTGTGCAGCACTTCACCCCGCTGAAATCGAAATATGTTATCCCCGATCTGAATGGAGAGATCGGATATCAGCGGTACGAATTCTTTGACAACAGCAGAACGCTCAGCTCGATCCTTGCATCACTGGATGTGATCAAGAACGATCCTACAGTTGCCGGGATCGCCGTCAATACCGCCATGCTTTCCGCCAACAGGGAATTGCTCTGGGAAGTGCGCGAAAAATTAAAAGAATGTAAACAGGCCGGAAAGAAGATCATTGTCTTTATTGAACGGGGCGGGATCGATCTTTATCATTTTGCATCAGTCGGCGATAAGATCGTCATGGATCCTGCCGGTTCTGTGACGCTGGAAGGGTATTTGATGGGAAGGACCTATCTGAAGGGAACGCTCGAGAAACTGGGACTCGGTTTCGATGAATGGCGGTTCTTCAAATACAAATCGGCGAATGAATCGCTCTCGATGGAGAAGATGTCCGATGCGGACAGGGAACAGCGCCAGGCGATCGTGGATGCATGGTACGGCATCGCGCGGGAGGATATCGCAGCATCACGAGGGATCACCCCCGCTGTATTCGACTCACTGGTGAATTCTGCGGTAATGCTACTGCCGAATGATGCCCGCACGGCAGGACTTGTGGACAGTATCGGCCGGTGGGAAATGGTCAAGGAAATGGTGAAAGCGGAGACAGGAAGCGAGAACGGCTGGGCTGCCGCATCGTCCATTCATAAACGTGCGAACTATGTGCGTGATATGAAATGGGGGGAGGCACCGAAGATCGCCGTCATCTATGCGCTCGGTGTCTGTGCGATGGACGAGGGGATCAACGCCCGATCGCTGGTGAAGGATGTGGAAGAGGCAGTGAACAACGACGATATTCGAGCGATTGTGCTGCGAGTGGACTCTCCCGGCGGTGACGCGATGGCATCCGACTATATCGCCGAAGCATTGAAGAAAGCGAAAGGGAAGAAACCGGTGATCATTTCGCAGGGATTCGTGGCGGCATCAGGAGGATATTGGCTCTCCATGTACGGCGATACCATCGTTGCCGCCCCCGGTACAATCACCGGTTCCATCGGAGTGATCGGCGGATGGCTCTATAATAAAGGAGCAAAAGAGATGCTCGGACTTTCCACCGACTTCGTGAAAGCGGGTGCGCATGCCGATCTCGGGTTCGGATTCCAGCTGCCGCTGATCGGTCTTGGAGTCCCGGACCGGAATATGAATCTGGAAGAACGGAGCAAAGTTGAGAAGATGATCCGCGGCATGTACGGTGAATTCGTCAATAAAGTAGCGACCGGACGAGAGATGACCGAAGAGGCGGTCGGACAGATCGCGCAGGGAAGGGTCTGGAGCGGCATCGATGGAAAAACGAACGGGCTTGTGGATATACTGGGAGGAATGGAGACGGCGGTCAACATTGCAAAAGAAAAAGCCGGAATTCCGAAGGAACAGTCAGTGGAGATCATCGAGATGCCGAAAAAGGGTTTGGTCAACACCGGGGCGTTTGTGCCGAAACTGTTCGGTATTGAAACTGTAACGGCATCCGATCAGACATTCCGGATGCTGAAGTTCCGTCTGGAAAACAACGGCAAACCGCTGCCTCTTGTCCCGCTGGATGATGCGGATCTTTGGAATCATTCAGGGCATTGAGAAGGGATGATGTGTTTTCCTCTTCATCGCTGCTGACGGCGGATCAGAAATTCATTCCGTTCAAGCGATGAAATCGTATTAGGCGGATGAAAATCCCCGCTCAATAGAAAGGATTAATGAATTTTCATCTCATCCGGGGTCAGAGGTTTGAAATTTTCTTGCCTTGAAAGCGTAAATTACCTATATTGATATGCTAAACGCCACGCTTTTGCGTGGTTTTTAGTCTAATGGTGGCCATAGTTCAGTCGGTTAGAACGCCAGGTTGTGGCCCTGGAGGTCGTGGGTTCAAATCCCACTGGTCACCCAACGAAACGATTGAACTATCTCCACCTTGTTCAAAGTGTTCAGCTGCTCCCGTCGTCTAGGGGTTAGGACACGAGCTTTTCAAGCTTGCGACACGGGTTCGATTCCCGTCGGGAGTACAAAAACAAAATCCTGCTTTAGGCAGGATTTGTTGTTTTAAATCAAAACAATATTCTCTTCCCAGTATTTTAGAACACGAGCTTTTCAAGTCACGAAGTGATCCCGTTGGGACTTGCGACACGGGTTCGATTCCCGTGGCGAGGCCATGCCTTAGGCATCGGGAGTACAAAAACAAAATCCTGCTTAAGGCAGGATTTGTTGTTTTAAATCAAAACAATATTCTCTTCACAGTATTTTAGAACACGAACTTTTCAAGTCACGAAGTGATCCCGTTGGGACTTGCGACACGGGTTCTCCGCCTGCATATAAAGATGTAAGAAGTCGGGCAGGGATTCCCGCGGCGATGCCGTGCCTTCGGCATCGGGAGTACAAACGGAACCACTTTTTTTCTCAGGGAAGAAGTGGTTTTGTGTTTTATAGCCCACAGACAAATTGAATAATAATTATACTGTGGTATACAAAACGGTATACACTACTATTTGCTTCAAAAACACCCTTCCTTAAACCGAAAAAAAGTTAATCTCTTGAGGGTTTAATTTCCCGCCGCTTGCACACTACAGGCGGGCTTGCCGCGAGGGCATTCATTCCAATTCTATTGTTCAGCAATTGCACTATAAGAATTGATTAATTGAAGAATACCCTTTTTTAACATTCACTGTGCTTTCCACAATTCATAGTCGTTATCGATAAGAACATATGCTGTTGGAATATCATTTCCACCCCTTGGTATGAATCCGGTAGTCTCCCGCACATTTACAGTCGGCGATGGATAAATTGACCCTACAGCATTTTCTTCCTGACAGTTATTCGCTAATCTTTCTTTTACAGAACTGTGTCCAAGTTTCATTACTTGAGTGAGCATAAACAACTGGATTTTTGCCATAGTAGGTAACATTTTTAACTCCTACTGCATCTGCTCTCTTTTTCAATTCCCTTGCGTGATATGCGTGGTGTGAAGGTATATCTGGATTATAAGGATTGTATGGATTAACAACATCTCTCAGTGTATTGTTTATCCATATTTCTGGGTCATCAGAGGACATTAAAGACAACATATCAACCTCTGCTCTGTAAGCATCAATGATTGCCGATTCGTATTGAGCGTTTGAAGATACTCCATATAATTTTTGAATGTTTCCTGATTCGTTAGACAATATTTGTGACCAAGTGAGATTGTAATCAGCAAAAACATTGTTGACCCAACGGTCTTCAATGTTATAACTTGCCTGCGTTTCTCTCGCAACAACCCCTTTTACCCTGCTTGACTCTCTTAAGACAGGGTCGCTACTTGTATCATTGGCAAAGTCATTACTAAATGCAATCCAAAGCGAAGTGCCTGCACCAGCTGAATTTCCCGATAAAACTATTTTATTCTTGTCTATGTTAAAATCACTTGCCCGATTTCTGATATATTGTAAAGCCCTTCTTACATCTGACATTGGTTTTTTAACACCTTCGGTCTCTCCTGTATTCTTTAGATAGGTATAACGAATACTTGCGAAAGCAATTTTGTTTTGAAGTAAGTAGCGAATGTCGGATGGAAAATCCCACACTCCACCGGACTGTATATCATAAACAAAATCTTTGTCTCCGCTTGTAAAACCACCTCCGTGTACATAGATAACTAAACCTGTCGGATTGTTGGAATTTGGAAGCCAAATATCAAACTGAGTTCTTGCCTTGCTATCGTAAGCAATGTCTTTCGCAAATTTTGCACTAATACCTTGCAAGTCGAAAGGTGGGGTCGAATAGGTAATATTGGAACTAGGAGTTATGGGGTTTTCTTCTTTTTTGTCACAGCCAAGACTGAATAAAACAAGAATTAGAAAAGCAAAAGAACTTTTTGAAAATTTTATCATATGTTTTTTTAATGTTCTTCGTAAGTTATTTTTTGTGATTCATATTTAACTCTTAATTGGTCAATGGTGTATGATTTGACGGTACCCACCAGCAATCTGCGATGAATAAAGTCAGTGTTTGTTTCCATAAATCAATAATTCCATTGTTGCCTGTTTGTATTTCGTGAAAACTGAATAACATCACATGGTTGAACGAATTTTACATTTATTGGTTTGTCCACACCATACGTTTGTAATAATTCTCCAACACTATTTGACAATACTTCACCGAGGCGTAGTAATTCTTTTGCCGGTAATACAACAGTGAGTAATGTATTCTCGTTTGTCACCATCAGATATTGTTTACGACCTGAATAAAATATGTGAGCACACCAAGAACCGAAAACAGATTCTTCTCCAACTAGAAAAAGCCCACTTTTCTTGCCAAGTATGTCTCTTACTATTTTCGTAGTATTTATTATTGGCATTCAGATAGTATCTATATTTATGGAATAAGTTTATCACTAAATATCAGAAATGCAACAACGCCATTAAGTGAAATCAAACCTCGGCTTTCAAATTACTCCAATTATTGGGTTCCACCATTGTCCTTTTGGCGTTTTCGTGGTACCTTCGTCCGGTAGAGAGAAAAACTGCATCCACCATAAACAATAAAGGACCGGTCCTATGACAAGCAGTGCAAAGACCAAAAAACATTCTGTATCCCGCGGGGAAAGCGCGGATCTGATGGTTATCCTGCGAACACGTTTTGAACAGAATATGGGCCGCCATAAAGGGATCTCATGGGATGCTGTCCGGGCAAAACTGGAGAAACAGTCCCATAAACTCCGTTCGCTCGGTGAAATGGAGCGGACCGGCGGTGAACCGGATGTTACGGGATTCGATAAGAAGACGGGGGAATATTTGTTCGTTGACTGCTCCCCGGAAAGTCCGGACGGCCGCAGAAGTCTTTGTTATGATGCCGAAGCCCGTGCGTCCCGCAAAGAACATAAACCGAAGGATAGTGCGGCCGCAATGGCAGATGATATGGAGATCGAACTGCTCACGGAGGAGGAATATCGAGATCTGCAGAAACTCGGCAGGTTCGATACCAAGACCTCCAGCTGGCTGCGGACACCTTCCGACATTAGAGCTCTCGGCGGCGCCATCTTCGGTGATTATCGGTACGGCAGGGTCTTTATCTATCACAATGGTGCTGAATCGTATTATGCAGCCAGAGGATTTCGCGGAATGCTGAGGGTCTAACTTGGAGAAATGAACATGCTCTTAAGTTCAGAAGAGGTTGCCCGAGAATAGAACGGGCAAAAAAAATCCTGCGTTGCGCAGGATTTTTTATTTCGACAAAGTTCTTATCACAGAACTCTTTCTTTCCACCACCGGTCGATCTTCTTACCGCTCCAGACGGCGAAAAGGAAGAAGAGCATTCCCGCGAGCACATCCACCACGTAATGATAGCGCAGATATATTGTTGAAATGATCAGTAATGTTCCGACCACAAGCAGACCCCAGCGGATCTTTGTTCTGCAGGTGAAGGCGATATACATTGCAGTCAGCGTCAGTTGTGTGTGCCCGCTCGGGAATGTATCCCTGTTGGCGAATTGAGCAGGATTCGGAAGACTATCGATGATACCGCCGCCGGAATTGATGAATGCGCGGAGGTATTCGGTGAAGAAGAGTCCGGGAAGCTCCGTATTCGTCATAGAAAAATCGTGCAGCGTGAAGCGCGGACCGACCGCCGGCACAAGCAGATAGCCGATGTATGAGAGATAGAAACCGTACACCACCAGCATCGCGTTGGAATGGAATTCCGTCCGGTCGCTGCGCCGGTACAGTTCAAAGAAAATCGCAATAAAGAAGAGATAATAGGTGGAATAGCTGATTTGAAGGATCTCAGTCAGCAGAGGATGAGCGAATTGGCCGATCCAATGCGTCGGGTCCGTTCCGAAGATCATCCGGTCGAGATCGATGAGTGCGGCGTCGAAATCCCTTCCGTGGATCGGATAGGAGATCGCCGATGCCTGGGAATAGATGAAGAGAATACCGGCGTACAGATACCAGTCGCGGAAAAAGATGATGAGAGCATTTCCCTTTCCTCCGGTCGCTGCGCTGTACCGTGCGCTCAGAAAGATCGCTGCAAGGAAGAGGATGTTCGCCGTGATGTAGATCCCCGCCCGGTCGATCACGGATGCATAGAGTGCTTCAACGACGGTGATCGCCGCAACGAACACCATCGTCACACTGTCGCCGGAACGGAGGAAGGAGAATCGTTTCATGCCGTTCATTTCAGCAGGGAAAGAAAGAGAGTCGCAAATCCAAGGAACGAGATGAATCCGAACGCATCCGTGCAGGTGGTGACGAGCACGGCGGACGCAAGTGCAGGATCGATCTTCGCATATTTCAGTCCGAGCGGTACGAGCGTTCCCATCAGCCCCGCAATGAACAGATTGGTGATCATCGCCAGACACATCACGACTCCGAGCATCAGGTTCCCGTATACGATCGCAATGATCGTTCCGGAAAAGAATCCGACGAACGCGCCGTTGAGAAGTCCGACAAGGATCTCTTTGATCAGCGCCTTGCGGGCATTTGAAAAGTCAACTTCTCCCAGCGCGATGCCGCGCACCATCAGCGTGATCGCCTGCGTTCCTGCATTGCCACCCATGCCGGCGACGATCGGCATCAGTGCCGCCAGCACCACCAGCGATTCGATCGTGGAATGGAAGATGTTGATGATGCTCGATGTGATCAGTCCGGTGGCAAGATAGACCGAAAGCCACGGCAGACGTTTCCGGAGCGCGATCAGCGGCGGTGTGGAGATCCGCTCATTCGTCCCCACGCCTCCCAGGCGGAAGATATCTTCCGAGGCCTCTTCTTCGATGACGTCCACGATATCATCCACGGTGATGCGTCCAACGACGCGGCCGGAGAAATCGACCACCGGCGCGGCAACGAGATTGTACTTTTTAAAGATATTGGCTACTTCTTCCTGGTCAACGTCTGTTTTTACGCTGATGATATCCGTCTCCATTACTTTGTAGATGCGCCGAGCGGGGGAGAGGAGGATCAGATTCGAGATGGCGAGCGAACCGACAAGCTTATCGTCCTCATCCACCACATAGACATGATAGAACTGCTGATGTCCTTCCTCTTTTGCGGCGCGCCGGACCGCCTGGACCGCTCTCTTCACCGTCTCTTTGTGGAGCACGGTGATGATCTCCTTCTGCATGATACCGCCTGCGGTATTCTCGTCATACTGCAGCAGTTCCTTCAGATCCTGTGAATCTTCGGCGCTCAGGTCATCGAGCACCTCTTCCGCTTTTTCTTCGGAGAGTTCGGAAACGATATCGGTTGCTTCGTCGGACGGCAGTTCCTCAACGATGTCCGAGATCTGTTCGCTCTGCAGTGTCTGCAGGAAATGTTCGCGGTGGTCGTCATTCAGTTCGACGATCACCTTTCCCTGTTCCTCCGTGGTCAGCAGGGAAAAGAGATAGTCGCCGTCCTCGAACTCCAGCCGGTTGATGATGTGCGCGATGTCGGTCGGATAGAGATCGTTGACGATGTTCTTGATGAGGAAGTCGGACTTGGACCGGATCAGATCACGGAGATCCTCCAGCAGTTCATCGTCCACCTCGATCAGTTCCTGCGATGTGTAGTTGATCTCAGCCATCGACCTCCTCTGTTGCAGTGTTGAGGATCTGCGGTGCGCAGTGGAGCAGTTCATTGCTCAGCAGCACGAAATCTGCCACCGAAAGTTCTTCCGGACGCAACTCCAGGTCGACCGACAATTTCTCGAATTCCGACACCGGAACATCCAATCCCTTCAATCCGTTGCGGAGCGTTTTCCGCCGTTTGCCGAAGGTGCCGCGGACGATCCTCCGGAAGAGCGCCTCGTTCGAGGCTCTGTTCGGGAACGGTTTCTCAAAATCCAGGTGGACGATCGCAGACGACACATTCGGGATCGGGAAGAAAGAATTCCGGGAAACGGCGAACTGCATCTTCGGCGTGCTGTAATATTGTAGGAGGATGGAGAGGATTCCGTATTCTTTCGTTCTCGGTTTCGCGACGATCCTCTGTGCCACTTCTGTCTGCATCATCACCATGAAATCTTTCACGGCCGGCAGTGAATCCACCACATGGAACAGGATCGGAGTCGTAATATTATAGGGGATGTTCCCGAGAAGACGGATCGGTTTCCCGATCTGTTCGCGCAGTTCGGTCAATGAGACATTGAGGATATCGTTATGGATGACGGTGATCTTCTCTCCGAACTGCTCCTGCAGCGCCGGTGCAAGATCGTTATCAAGCTCGATCACCGTGCAGTGGGGAATCGTCTGAAGCAGCAGTGCGGTCAGAGCTCCCTTTCCCGGTCCGATCTCTACAACGGCGTCGTCCGGCCGTGCATCGAAAACGCGGACGATCTTCTGGGCTACATTGGCGTCCTGAAGAAAGTTTTGGCCGAGGGATTTTTTTGCGCGATGCATCATAGAGTTTCCAATGAACAGAGGTGACCGGAAGAACGGATGAATGACAACAAGTGTATGAATATAACGAATGACGGGACGGTTTTCAATGAACAATCCTCTGCGGGAGCGATTCTTGCCTCTCTCTCTTTTTCTTTTCATATTGACTGTTGCTATGCGGAAAATTTCAATATTCATACGTTCGCTCGGACAAAAAGACAGTCTCGCCGGAAAATGGACTATCTTTGCCGTGATCGTTCTGCTGATCGCCCTGATGTTCCCCCAGGGACTGGCGGTGGAATCCGATTATCCTGCAGGAATGATCTGGACTGAGAACGATCTGTATGCTCCGTTCGCGTTCCCCATCTATAAGAGCGAACACGAATATGCGCGGGAACGCCAACTTGCCGCGGAAAAGGTCTATAAGGTCTTCGAAGAGAACCCAGAGATATCCGTTCACTACCTCGATTCGCTCAAACAGTTCTTCATCACCCTTCAGACCATCATCGACCGCCGGAAGAGCGACGAAGATGAGATCAAAAAAGCGCTCGAAACTTTCCCGGTTCCGTTCCATACTTCCGAATGGCAGACCCTCTGGTTCCTGCGGAATGCCGAGCGTCAAAAATCACCATCGCCTCCCAAATATTCCTTCGACAAATTGCGCCGCGATGTGCTGCTGGTGGTGAACGGACTCTATCTGCAGGGGATCGTGGATGTCCGCAAATCGCAGTTCCGCGACGACGAACTGATCGCCAAACGGAAAAAGACCACCGAGCAGATCATTCCGCTCGGACGGCTGCTGGATAAATTCGAACTGGGGAAGGCGGTCCAGCAGACCTTCGTTGCCGGATTCAAAGGGGAGAACGATACGGTCTCCGTCGCCGTGAAGATCGCTCTGACTTTCCTTCAGCCGAATGTCATCTATCAGCGGGAACAGACCGAACGCGAAGTGCGCTTCGCAGTGGACCTTGTGCCGCGGACGATCGGCGCCGTCAGCGAAGGGGAACGGATCATCGCAAAACGGGAACGGGTGAACGATGAGATCAAAATGAAACTGGATTCCATGCGCAAAGCGAAGGAAGAGCGCGGCGCGGGGATCAACGTCTATGTCACCTTCGTAGGGAAAGCTCTCCGTGTCTTTTCCATCATTTGGATGCTCGTGATGTACGTGTACCTGTTCCGGAAGAAGATCTATCACGACAATCAAAAGCTGCTGCTGATCTCGCTCCTCTTTTTCCTGGTGTCGTTCATTGCTTTTCTGACAGTGCAGAATACTACGGAGCTCCCGCTCCGGTATCTGATCATCATTCCGGCTGTGTCGATGATCGTCGCGATCATCTTCGACTCAAGGATCGCGTTCTATAGTACCGTGGTCCTTGCGTTGATCGTTGCCGGCATCCGCGGGAACGATTATTCCATCGCTCTGTCCTCCGTCGTTGCCGGCGCATTTGCCATTTACACCGTGCGCGATATCAAGAAACGGACACAGATCTTCCGTTCCATCATCTACGTCTTTCTGGGCTACACCGTCACCATCATCGCGCTCGGATTGGAGCGGTATGAATCCGTTTCGGTCATTGGGGATCAGCTGCTGGTCGCCGCATTCAATTCCATTCTCTCGCCGGTGATCACGTACGGCGTGCTGATATTCTTCGAGAGGATCTTCGGCATCTCCACCGAATTGACCCTGGTGGACCTTGCCGATCTGAACCAGCCCCTGCTGAAGGAACTCTCGCACAAAGCTCCCGGTTCATTCCATCACTGCGTCAGCGTGGCAACCCTCGCGGAATCGGCCGCGGAAGCGATCGGAGCGAACACGACCCTCGCACGCGTGGGGGGATTGTATCACGATATTGGAAAGATCCTCAATCCCGACTCATTCGTGGAGAATCAGCTCGGAACGGAGAACAAACACCGTACGATGAGTCCGCGGAAGAGTGTCCGCGTGATCGCCGCGCATATTGAGGACGGCGTGAACCTGGCGCGTCAGCATAAGCTTCCGCAGGCAGTGATCGATTTCATTCCGATGCATCACGGTACGATGCATGTCGGTTTCTTCTATGAGAAAGCGCTTCGGCAGAAACGGCTGAAAGGGGAAGTGAACGAGAATGATTTCCGGTATCCCGGACCGAAACCGAATACGAAAGAGACCGCCATCGTGCTGCTGGCGGACGGGATCGAGGCCTCCACACGCGCCATCCCCGAACCGACCGTGGAGAGCATCGAAGCGAATGTGGAATCGTTAATGAAACTCCGTCTGCTCGAAGGCCAGCTGGATGAGAGCAATCTGAATCTGCAGGACCTGAAGAAGATCAAAGAGAGTTTCATGAAGATCCTTGTCGGATTCCACCATTCCCGTCTGCGGTATCCGGAACAGGAGATCGCCCAGTCCGCACCGGATGCCGCCGCGGAAGCAATGCCCGCACCGAAGAGACCGGCAACAGCGAAGGAGTCGACCGACAAGCGGCTGCAGAGGACCATCGAGAATATCGACCTGAAATGAATTTTAACCCCCGATCCTATTTCCGTTTCATCCAGCTCGAAAAAAGTCTGGCAGTCAACTCAGTTGAAGCGTACGAGCACGACATCAAACGGTATATGCAGTTCCTGGAATCTTTGGGTGTGGCGGATATCGATGCAGTGGAGGAAGAACATGTCTCTCAATTCATCCGTGCGCTCCGTGAGGCGGGACTCTCGGCGAAAAGCATCGCCAGAAATATCTCCGCCATCAAAGGGATGCACCGGTTCCTGATCGGTGAGAAGCGGA
>CALRIY020000053.1:0-25784 GCA_943364975.1 Synechococcus sp. UW140 | reverse complement strand
GGTGCTGTGCTCGCTCTTGGTGCTGTGGCATTCATCCTGAACACGACCGGCATCGTAAAATTATGGGGAAAGAAAAAACCTGCACCGCAGGTCGTGTCGATCCCCACGGAATCCTATCAGCCGGTCACGCAGGACACGGCGCAGGCAATGGCCGAAGCGGTTGCCGTTCCGGATACTGCCGTCCCCACCATGGAAGAGAACCTGACGAAAGTGGAGACGCACGCTCAGCCGAAATCCGGCAAACCGAAACAGCGGAAGGATATCGTCCGCGGTACGGGTATGTATACTGTTCAGATCTCCTCATGGCCGGTCGTTGAAAAAGCGACCGCACAGGCGCAGGTCTTCACCGATGCCGGCTTCGACGCATTCATCGAACCGATGGGAAATTATTTCCGGGTCTGTGTCGGCCGGTTCGAGACCAAGGCGGATGCAAAGTCCCAGATGGAAAAGATGGAACACATGCTTGAATCCCGCCCGGTCGTGGTGAAAGTCGGAAAATAATTTTCGTTCATCCCTTCGTTCCTCACACTCCCTCCGTACGGAGGGAGTTCTCAATGTGACGTTCCACTTCTCAAAGGTTACTCGATGAATTTGTTAGATCTGTTCCTGAAGGGGGGATTGGTGATGTGGCCGATCCTGCTCTGTTCGCTCATCACCGTTGCCGTGATCATCGAAAAGTACATCCTGCTCTCACGGTCCAACGTCGATCCCAAACAGCTGATGGTGAAGATCCGCAGCGCGCTCTCCCGCAACGACGTTGCCGGAGCGGTGGATGCCTGCACGAAAGTGAAAGCGCCGGTCTCGAATATCCTGAAACACGGAGTGGTGAATTACAAATTCGGACATCAGGCGGTGAAGGAAGCGATCGAGCTGGCCGGAAAAGAGGAGATCTTCTTTCTGGAAAAACGTCTCTCCGTTCTGGCGAATATGGCCGGCACGGCGCCGATGCTCGGATTCCTCGGGACGGTGACCGGAATGATCGCCGTCTTCCACACCATCGAACAGCTCGGCGGCAATGTCAATCCGAGCATCCTGGCAGGAGGCATTTGGGAAGCGATGCTGACGACCGCGTTCGGGCTGCTGGTCGGTATTCCCGCGCTCTATTTCTACAATTATTTTGTTGCCAAGGTGAACCGTTTCGTGTTTGAGATCGAAAACAGCGCCGAAGAATTCCTATCGCTGATGAAGAACGGTCAGCTGGAGGAGGACGGAACATCGAAAGAAAAGAAGGCGGACCGTCCCGCCGGACCGACGCGCACCGTTTTTGCCGATGATGACTATTTCGAACCGAAGGATGAATAGAAGAACTTCCGTATGAAATTCGAGCGCAAACATAAGATCGAACCGAACTTCAACTATGCTTCGCTGACGGATATCGTATTGCAGCTGCTGATCTTTTTCCTGATCACCTCTTCATTCGTCTCCTCACCCGGCATCCAGGTGCAGCTGCCGAAAGCGCAGACGAGCGAGACGCAGACGGACCGGCAGACGGTCCTGACCATCACCACCTCCGGAAGGATCTACATCAATTCCGAAGAGGTCACCTCCGAGACGCTCGGTCAGCGTCTCATTCCGATCCTCGATCAGAACCGGTCCCAGGTGATCATCGTCCGTGCCGACAAGGATGTGACGCTGCAGAAAGCTGTGGAAGTGATCGATCTCGCAAAAGGGGTCGGCGCGCAGCGCTTCCTGATCGCAACGGAACCGGTCGAAAGCAATTGATATGGTGAGAACGCAGAGAGAATTACGGACCGGATGGATCGTTTCGATCCTCTTTCATGCAGCAGCGGCCGTACTGTTGTTCCTCTCCACATTCCGTCAATATATTCCCGAACCGCAGATCGTTGAAATGACCTGGGGTTCGATCACCTCCCGACAATCCGCCATTCCTAATATTCCATCGGAACAATCATCCGCGCGGCCCGAAGCGGAGCAGGCGGAACAGACCGACAACACCGTCGCACTGCCGTCCCGCCGGTATCTTGACCTTCCGGATGAAGTGATCTCTGTGAAACAGAATAAACGGACCGTCAGCACTGACCTTCCCACCAACACCGGAACGAACGGAAAGATCAATGCCGATGAACGCCGCTCGAATGTCGTTTCGAACGGATTGGGAACGAGGGAGAACGTAGCGGGAAGATCTACCGGAACAACATCGCAGAAGGTCACTACTCCGTTCGGTTCGGGGAATGAGAACGGCGGACTGGGAGAGAATATTGCATTTGCCGTGCAATGGGCGGGGGGCGGCAACAGAAAATTAATGGAGGGGAAACCTCCGGCGTATCCGCCGGGAGTGAATGTCAGCGCACAGATCAAACTCCGTGTCCGTGTGCAGCCGGACGGTTCGGTCCGTTCCGTCTCGCCGGCGCAAAAAGGGGATACCCGATTGGAGAATGCGGCGATCGGCCGGGTGAAGATGTGGAAATTTGAACCGCTGCTTTCCGCTCAGCCGCAGATCGATCAGGACTGCACGATCACCTTCAACTTCACGCTGCAGTGATCATTCACGCAGCGCTTGTCTTCCTCTGACCACGATCATCACGAAAATAGAAGAAATAGAAAACACACTCCGCGATCGTCAATAGCAGCAGCGATAGACTGTCCCTATTCAACAGCAGGCCGAATCCCGCCTCACCGATAAGATATTTCAGCAGGAACGAACTGATGGACCAGCCGACGGAGAAGATCAGGACGATGAATCCGACGGAGAGGAGTCCGGCGCTCAACCCTTCTTTTTGATACTCCGATGTGAACGCGGCAGTGATGCCGACGATGTGCAGATAGAAAATGATCAATGGGATCATAGGAAAGTTCCGTGTTTATAATTCTTTAGTGCGCTGTGAGCGGATCAATACGCATCCTTCGCAAAGATCACCGCGCGGATGGTCTTGAGAATGATCTTCACGTCCAGCACCAGCGACCAGTTCTCTACGTAATAGATATCGAATTTCGTCCGGTCCTCGATCGGCACATCCCCGCGTAATCCGTTCACCTGCGCCCATCCCGTCATGCCCGTCTTCACCCGGTGCCGCTCCAGATATTTCGGAACATTCGATTTGAATTGTTCCACAAAGAACGGACGTTCCGGACGAGGTCCGACAATGCTCATCTGTCCTCTCAGCACGTTGAACAGCTGCGGCAGTTCATCCAGACTTGTTCGACGGAGGATCCTGCCGATCGTCGTTGTGCGGTTGTCCTTTCTCGTATTCCAGACCGGACCGGAATGCTTCTCTGCATCTACCCGCATGGAGCGGAATTTGATCAGCGGAAACGATGCGCCGTCCAGTCCGACACGTTCCTGCCGGTAGAACACCGGACCCGGAGATGTCAGTTTGATGATCACGGCGATCACCGCCATCACCGGCAGTGCGATCAATAATGCTGCAGCGGAGAAGAGGATGTCGAAGCTCCGTTTGAGGATCCTGTTCCAGGTGCTCATCGGAATGTCCTTCAGTTTCAGGAACGGGATCCCTTCGATCTCATGGATGCGGATCCGGCTGGTCATCAGTTCGAGCATATCCGGCACCATCATGAACTCGATGTTCTTCCCTTCGGTGTGACGAAGCAGTTCGATCAGCTGTTCCTGTTCGTTGTGGGCAAGCGCAACGAGAGCGCTTTGGATCCGGAGCGGTTCAATGTCCTGCGTGAGTCTGGTGTTCGGTCCGAGATACCGGGCTTCCGCCAGCGGTGAATCGGTCGCCGCAGCCGAATCTGCATAGTATCCCAGCACTTCGAATCCGAGGATCGGTTTCGATCGGAACAGGGTGAAGATCTGTTCCGCCGTCTTGTTCTTCCCGACGATGACGACGGATTTCAGTTCCTTGCCGCGGCGGTAGAGCATCTGTTCGAACAGCAGCATGAACCACCGTCCAAGAGTGACCGTTGTGATGGAGGTGATCCAGAGGAGGATGAAGACGCCGCGTGAAAAAGAGAATTCGCGGTAGAAGAATGTGGCGCTCATCATGATCATCATCCCGATGGTGATCAGGCGGATCAGGACGAAGAACTCGTCGCTCAGGTGAACATTCCTTCGTGCGCCGTAGAGTTTGCGCGAGCGGAAGACGAGGATGAAGACCGGAATGAAGATGACCGATGCGGTGATGTACGAACTTACCGGCGGTATGCCGAGGGAGATCTCGAAATATTCCGTGAGCGGGGAGAAGAATCGGAGCCAGTACGAGATGAGGAAGGCCGCTTCGAAAGCGATCACATCCAGGACGATCGTCATGAACGGGATGAGGAGGTCGTTGCGTCTGGGTCTGCTCATTTTTTTGATGCCGGCGGCTGTTTACTGATCAATAGTTTGTCCACTCTGTTGCCGTCCATATCCACCACTTCAATACGGAAATCGCGCCACACGAAGAACTGTCCGGCGGAGGGGATGCGTCCCATGTGATTGATGGTGAATCCCGCAAGCGTCTGATAATTCCCGGTCTCCTCCTCGGAGAGCGAATCGATCTTGAACAGTTCCTTGAACTCGCTGATGAGCAATGCACCGTCGATCAGATACGATCCGTCCGCCCGCTGCACAATATAATGATTCGTCTTTTCTTCCACATCAATTTCTTCGCCGACCACCGCTTTCAGGATGTCGTTCAGCGTGAGCAGTCCCTGGATGCCGCCGTATTCATCCACCAGGAATGCGAAATGGGTTCCCGACTCCTTGAATTTCTCGATCAGCTGAACGGCCAGGACATTCTCCACAATATAGAGCGGTTTGCGCAGGTGGTCCTGCAGAGAGACGATGGAACCGGAAAGCGATGCGGAGAAAAGGTCCTTTACATGCACCACTCCGAGCACGTTGTCAATTCCGCCTTTGCAGACCGGAAAGAACGAATGTGAACTCTCTTTGATCTTGCGGAAGTTCTCTTCGATCGGATCCTCCGTATCGAGCCAGATGATCTCCGTCCGAGGCGTCATCAGTGCATTCACGCTCTGATCGGCGAGACGGAACACCCGCTCGACCATCTCCTGTTCCACTTCGTTGAATGTTCCGGCACGCGTCCCTTCCTCCAGCATCACTTTGATCTCCTCTTCAGTGACGGCGGGATTGGATCCGTCCTTGATCCCGAAGATGCGGATGATGATGTTCGTTGAAAAGGTGAGGAAACGGACGATGGGATACATCGCCACCGAGAGCGTGCGCATCGGTACGGCGATCAGGCATGCGACCCGTTCGGGATTCTTCAGCGCCAGCTGTTTCGGGATGAGCTCGCCGATGATCAGGGAGAGATAGGTGATGGAGACAACCACCAGTGCGAGACTGATCGGTGCAGCATATTCCGCAAGATCTGGGAACATCATCAGATAACCGGCGACGGATTCCGACAAGGTTGCTCCGCCGAACGCGCCGGCGAGGATCCCCACGAGCGTAATGCCGGCCTGGACCGTGGAAAGGAAATGATCCGGTGCATTGGCAAGGTCGAGCGCCACTTTTGCTCTCGTGTTGCCTTTGTTCGCCAGATGCTGAAGACGCGGTTTGCGCGAAGAAACAATAGCGATCTCGGAAAGCGCAAAGACCCCGTTGATGATAACGAGGATGATGATAAAGAAGATCTCTAATCCGATACTCATGAAGACTTGATCGTTCCGATCGCTGTGATTGAATGCTTGGATCTACACTGAACTGTTCTTCGAATGCCCGCCTCCGCTACATCCACCGATGTTTCAGATACCACTCGATCGTCTCTTTCACCCCTTCAGCCAGCGTCACTTCCTGACGGTATCCGAGCTCTTTCTTCGCCTTTGACACGTCACAGCACCAATTACTTTGGATCAGATCATACGCCTTTTCATAGTTCAGTACGGATGGTTTTACTTTGAATTTCGATGCTAAGCCGGAAGCTCCTGCGATCACAAAGACCAGCGGTTTGGGAACGCGGACACGGAGAAGTTTTTTCTTCAGGACACTTTTCGTCACGTATCCGATCTCATTCCACGTATAATATTGCTCGCTGCCGAGAAAATAGGTCTGTCCTGCCGATGCATCCTTCTCACCGGCAAGTATGATCCCCGTGACCAGGTCGGTTGAATGGACGAGACTCACGAAGGAATCGCTGAATCCGATCATCAGTTCCAATCCCATATATGCGGACTTGAAATAGTCGAACGTTGCCGTATCCCTCGGTCCGTACACCGCCGAGACGCGCAGGATCGTCACAGGGATTTTCTCCTTGAACTTGAGCACTTCCAATTCGGCGGCAAGTTTGCTTTTTCCGTATGTGGTGAGCGGTCGCGGTTCGGTCGCTTCGGTTACCGGAGTCATTCCGGTGCCCGGACCGACTGCGGTCTGGCTGCTAATGTGGACGAATTTCTTCACCGTCGGGTTGACGCGGGCTGTGATCTCGATGATATTGCGGGTGGCGTCCCTGTTCCCGCGGTAGAATTCCTCTTTTGTTTTGGCTGCGACCAGACCGGCAACATGATAGACAAAATCACACCCGGCGATCCCTTTTTCCAGTGCGGCATTGCTGAACAGGTCCCCTTCAATCACTTCGATCGGGAGGTCCTTTAAAAAACCTAAATTTTTCGGATTGCGGACCAGCGCCCGGACGTGATATCCTTTGGAGAGCAGACGGTCGATCAAGTGACTTCCGATAAAACCGGTCCCACCGGTGACGAATGCGGTCGGTTGCGACGTGGACATAGTGCTATTCTCGTATTCTAAATTGCATTTGGATTGATGTTACGGTATATTCAACTCACTGCAATATACCAATATAAGAGTCAAAAAAGGAGTTTTTCCCTTGGATCTATTTCAAAAATGTGTTGAATTTACCCGCGCAGATGAAGTAAAAGCTGCAGGATTATATCCTTATTTCCGTCCCATCGAAGCAAATGAAGGTCCGATCGTTGAAATGGCCGGACGCAAGATCATCATGGCAGGTTCGAATAATTATCTCGGACTGACAGCCCATCCCAAAGTAAAAGAAGCGGCGATCAACGCGGTGATGAAATACGGTACCGGCTGTTCCGGTTCGCGCTATCTCACCGGCACGATCGATCTGCACAATCAATTGGAAGAGAAACTGGCGAAGTTCCTCGGATACGAGGATGTACTGCTGATCTCCACCGGATATCAGACCGCTCAGGCGATCATTCCTTCTCTCGTTCAGCGCGGTGAATACATCGTGTCGGACAAAGACAATCACGCGTGCATCGTTATGGCGAATATGATGGCGGTCGGTATGACGGCCGAAGTCGTTCGGTACAAACATAACGACATGAAACATCTTGAAACAGTTATTTCAAAACTTCCCGCAGATGCCGGCAAATTGATCGTGACCGATGGTGTCTTCAGTACCAGCGGAGAAGTGGTCGATATGCCGTCGATCGTTGCTATCGCCAAAAAATACAATGCCCGCATCATGTGCGACGATGCCCATGCGACCGGTGTGATCGGTGTCGGCGGACGCGGTACGGCAAGCAAGTTCGGTCTGACGAAAGATGTGGATATCACGATGGGAACATTCAGCAAATCGTTCGCATCGCTCGGCGGTTTCATCGCATCGACAAAATCAGTCATCAATTATATCAAACATTCTTCGCCGGCATTGATCTTCTCGGCAAGTCCCACGCCGGCGTCGGTCGCATCCGCCCTGGCTGCACTGGAGATCATCGAGGCTCATCCGGAACTGGTGACGCAGTTGCATAACAATGCGAACCGGGTACGCACAGGACTGCGCGGACTGGGATTCAACGTGGTCGGCGAACCGGAGACCGGTATCGTTTCCGTCATCATTGGTGACACGGAAAAGACACTCGTCTTCACGAAGGAACTGTTCGAAGCCGGCGTTTTCGTGAATGCCTTTGTCCGTCCCGGCGTTCCTCCCGGACTGGAAATGCTCCGGACAAGTTATATGGCAACGCATAAGAATGAACAGCTCGACAAGATCATCGAAATCTTCGGGGTGCTCGGAAAAAAACTCGGCGTGATCAGCTGATCATCACTGTTCCATCATCAAACCACGCCGATATCGCTGTATCCGCGTGGTTTTTTATTGAAAGACCTTCTATGGCCACCTTTACCGTTCGTCCCGTTCTGACCAAAGCCGACACGAAGAAATTCATCGACTTCTTTTATTCCCACTATTCGGATGATCCGATGTTCGTCCCTCCGCTGCGGATGGACCGGGAGAAGCTGATCGACAAGAAGAAGAATCCTTTCTACACGCATTCGCAGATGGAACTGTATCTCGCGGAACGGGACGGGAAAGTGATTGGTCGGATCGGTGCGATCGTCAACGATAATCACAATAAGGAACATAACGACAAGGTCGGATTCTTCGGCTTCTTTGAATGTGTGAACGAACAGGAAGTGGCCAATGCGCTCTTCGATACGGCCAAAAAATATCTTCAGGGAAAAGGGATGAATGCCATGCGCGGTCCGGCGAATCCTTCCGTGAATGACGAATACGGTCTGCTGGTGGACGGATTCGATTCGCCGCCGGTGGTGCTGATGACCTACAATCCGAAATATTATGAATCACTGATCCTGAACTACGGATTGAAAAAGGAAAAGGATCTGTACGCATACATCCTGGACCAGAACACGGTCTATACGGAGAAGTTCAACCGTGCGAACGAGATCGTGAAGCAGCGGAACAGTCTCACCTTCCGTCCGATCAACATGAAGGATTTCAAGAATGAGGTCCGCCGGATCAAAGAGGTCTATAATGCCGCGTGGCAGTACAATTGGGGCGCCGTTGCCATGACGAACGAGGAGTTCGATGCTCTTGCCGATGATCTGAAAGCGGTTGTCGAACCTGAACTGGTTTTGATAGCGGAATCGAAAGGGAAAATGGTCGGTTTCGGTCTGTCGCTTCCCGACATCAACGTGCGTCTGAAGGACAATAAGAACGGCGGACTGATCGGCGGACTATTGCGGCTGCTTGTGTTCAAAAAGAAGATCGATCTTGTCCGCATCATCGTGCTCGGCGTGATCCCGGAGTACCAGAAATCCGGAGCAGCCGGTGTGTTGTTCTACGAGACCGCGGTCCGCGCGAAACGGCTGGGATATCAGTACGGTGAAGCGAGCTGGATCCTGGAGGACAATGTGATGATGAACCGCGCCGCCGAAGCGATGCAGGGAAAGCGCTATAAGACATACCGCATCTATCAGCAGGAAATTTAGTAGTGACTGCAATGGAAGTAATTCGTATTTTATTCATGTGAACTTATTTGACAATTAACAACTCCGAGGAAAACAATGCCTGTTACACCGGTTGAAAAGATCTGGATGAACGGAAAACTGATCGATTGGAATGATGCGAAGATCCACGTTCTCTCCCATGTGATCCATTACGGCAGTTCGTGGTTCGAAGGGATCCGCTGCTATGAGACAAAGAAAGGCTCCGCTATCTTCCGGCATAAAGAACATATCGTCCGGCTGTTCGATTCTGCAAAATTGTACCGTGCCGAGATCCCGTACACGGTAGAGCAGGTGATGCAGGCGGACAAGGATACGATCAAAGCGAACAAATTGAAATCATGCTACATTCGTCCGATCGCGTACCGCGGGTACGGCGATGTCGGCGTGTACCCGATGGGCTGCCCGGTCGATCTGACGATCGCCGTGTGGGAATGGGGAAAATATCTCGGTCCGGATGCGCTGGAGAAAGGGATCGACGTCCGCTTCGCCTCCTGGCAGCGCGCGGCCGGAAATACCTTCCCGACCATGGCGAAAGCCGGCGGAAACTATCTGAACTCCCAGCTGATGAAGATGGAAGCGCGGGTGGACGGTTACGAGGAGGGGATCGCGCTCGATATGAACGGACAGATCTCCGAAGGCAGCGGCGAGAATATCTTCATCGTCCGCAACGGCACGCTCTATACTCCGCAATTCGTCAATGCGATCCTTCCTGGTATCACGCGTGCGTCGGTGATCCAGCTTGCGAAAGATGCCGGTATCCCGATCGTTGAGGGGAACCTGCCGCGCGAGATCGTGTATGTGGCGGATGAGGTCTTCTTCACCGGTACGGCTGCGGAGATCTCACCGATCCGCTCCATCGACCGGATCCAGATCGGAACCGGCAAGCCGGGACCGGTCACCCGTGAACTGCAGAAACGTTTCTTCGATGTGATCGAAGGGGGAAATGACAAGCACGGCTGGCTCGACTTCATCTAAGTGAATGAACGAATGACCGTCATCTTCGCGATGGCGGTCATTTTTATTTTATCCGAAGAGAACATTATGGGGAAAGATTTCGCATTCAAAGAAGTATTCAGGACCAAGATCAAGCCGGCATCCGTGGAAGAGATGCTTTCCAAGATCCCGGTCTTCGACACGCTGACACCGAAAGAGCTCCGCGCGGTCGCATCGATCGTGCATCACCGTCAGTATGTGAAAGGTGAATTCGTTTTCTATCAAGGGGACCCCGGACTCGGAATGTATGTGATCGAAAAAGGCTCGGTCGGCGTGGTGGTCGTGGGCGAAGACGGTGCGCAGAAAGAGATCACCGAACTTCGCAACGGGGATTTCTTCGGCGAGATCGCACTGCTGGATGAATCGCCCCGCTCGGCATCCGTTCTTGTGAAAGAGGATTCCGAATTGATCGGCTTCTTCCGGCCGGATCTCTTTGAGATCATCGAGAAGACGCCGAAGACCGGACTGAAGATCGTCGTAAAACTCGCCGAGATGATCGGCGAGCGGTTACGCAACATGAACAACGAGTTCTCCAGGCTCCGCGCAGAACTCGAAAACGTCAAACAACAGAAGGAGATGAGCGATGAAAAAGCGAACTCCAAAAAGAAAAACTCAAAGTCGTAAACCATCAGCAGCAGCTCCAAAAGTACAGAAGAAGAACCAACGCGCCGCCGTTCCCGCTCAGCCGATCGGACTGCGGTCGATCCTGGTGCCGATCGATTTTTCGGACAATTCAAAAAAAGCGCTTCGGTATGCGATTCCGTTCGCGCAGCAGTTCAACGCTTCCCTGATCCTTGTCTACATCGTCGAGCCGACCATCTACCCGTCGGATTTCGGATTCGGACAGATCGGTTTCCCCGATGTGGAACGGGAACTGCACGAGAAAGCCCTGAGCGAGATGTCCGCATTGAGTGCGGCGCTCATTCCGAAAACGATGAAGACCTCCACCATCGTCGGGACCGGCATCCCGTTCGTTGAGATCACGCAATACGCCAAGGAACAGGAAGTGGATATGATCATTGTTGCGACACACGGCAGGACCGGCGTGGAGCATATCCTCTTCGGCAGTACAGCGGAGAAAATTATCCGAAAAGCACCCTGTCCGGTGCTGGTCGTACGCTCCGAAGAGCACGATTTTATCGATGAGCGGGCATAAGATTCCTTGCTGAAACAGGACAACTTTCGTATATTTAGGACAAATAATTCACTTTTTTTCACTTTTGATTTGAAAAGACGATGTTAAAAAAGCAGAAAGAACTCGCTAAGCGGGTAAAAAAACAGGATGACCTTATTACAACGTATGAAAATGCTCTCTCCTGGTACGAGACAAACAAGAAACTTTTGACCAATGTTGGCATAGCAATTGCGGTTCTTATCGCCGGCGGCTGGTTTTATTCCAACAATAACCGGACGAACAACGAGAAAGCGGCAAACGAATTCGCCAAAGTATTCTCCTACTATGATAACGGACAATACCAGCTGGCGATCAACGGTCTGCCGGAGAAGAACGTCCGGGGTTTGCAGGCCATTGTCGGGGATTACGGTTCAACGCAGTACGGCAACATTGCTCAATTCTATCTTGCCAACAGTTATTTCAATACCGGCGAAGTGGATAAGGCACTGGAAGCATTCGAAGATGCGAGTCTCGATGCACCGATCCTGGAAGCATCACGGATCGCCGGAATTGCTGCGTGTTATGAAGTGAAACAGAACCATGCCGATGCCGCGAAGTATTTTGAGAAGGCCGGAAAATCGAACACGAACGATCCGAATACGGCGGAATATCTTGCCAACGCCGCCCGGAATTACGCATTATCCGGCAACAAGGAACAAGCCATTGAGCTCTATAAGTTAATCAAGAAAGAACACGCGAGTTCGGCAGCAGCGAGGGATGCAGAGAGATATTTGGACGAACTTCGGGGATAACGCTTCACTCTTTCTTAGGGTATTAACTGCGTCGCATGGGCTCAAGTGCACTGTACGACGCAGTTTTTTTTTAAAAGCATCCCGTGCCGCAACGACACCAAGACAAAGAATATTATGCTCACAGAATTCGGTAACATCCTCATCTTTTTCATCGTCGGCGCTGTATTCACGGCCGGCGGACTGATCGCTTCCTGGCTCTTTCGTCCTAACCGGCCGTATGCGGAGAAACTCTCCACATACGAATGCGGTGAGATCCCCATCGGTGCCCCCCACGTCAAATTCAATATCCGGTTCTATGTTGTCGCCCTCATCTTCCTCGTCTTCGAAGTGGAAGCGGTATTTCTGTTCCCGTGGGCGCTGGTCTACAAGAGCTACGGGATGTTCGCATTTGTGGAGATGCTGGTCTTCCTGGCGATCCTCATCGTGGGATACGCGTATGTCTGGGTGAAAGGGGATCTGGAGTGGGATAAACCCTCGCCGCAATTCCTGCCGAAGTCAAAACGGTCCGTCTATGAAGAACAAGAAGAAACAGTACTGAACTAAAAAAACTCTATGGGATTACTCGACCAAAAATTTGAAAACTCCAATGTCGTCGTCACAACGATGGACAACCTTCTGAACTGGGCGCGTCTTTCGTCCCTCTGGCAGATGCAGTTCGGTCTGGCCTGCTGTGCCATCGAGATGATGGCGGCGTCGGCATCCAACTTCGACATGATGCGCTTCGGCGTTATCCCGCGCGCCACACCGCGTCAATGCGACGTGATGATCGTATCCGGAACCGTGACGCTCAAAATGGCATCGCGCATCAAACGGCTGTACGACCAGATGTCCGAGCCGCGCTATGTGATCTCCATGGGAAGCTGCTCCAACTGCGGCGGTCCGTATTGGGAACACGGTTATCATGTTCTGAAAGGTGTTGACCGAATCATTCCGGTGGATGTGTATGTGCCCGGCTGCCCGCCGCGTCCTGAAGCGTTGATCGAAGGACTGATCAAACTGCAGGAAAAGATCCGTAACGAAAGTCTGGCCAAGAAGAAAGCTGTGTAAATTTGAAATGTGCCACGCACTTTGAAAGTGCGTGGCACATTAAGGAAAAAGAATATGACCGCACAAGAGATACACGATATCCTCAAAGCACAATTCGGCGAAGCAGTGCTGGAAGCAAAACTCGAGAACGTGACCGATCCGTTTGTGAAGATCGCCGTTGACTCGATCAAGGAGCTCTCCGCGTTCGCAAAGAATGATGAGCGTCTGCAGTTCGATTATCTTTCCTGCCTTTCCGGCGTGGACTACAAAGGGAAGCTCGGCGTGACCTACCATCTCTATTCCATGGTACATCGTCACAAGATCGTGCTGAAAGTGGAAGTACCGACCGAAACTCCGAATGTCCCCTCCGTTGAATCGGTTTGGAAGACGGCCAATTGGCATGAACGCGAAGCATTCGATCTGCTCGGCATCAATTTCACCGGACATCCGGATCAGCGCCGTATCCTTCTGCCCGACGATTGGGAAGGACATCCGCTACGCAAGGATTATCAGACACCTGAATTCTATAATGGAATGAAAGTTCCGTATTAATTTATTCAGTTGTAGGACACCTCCAAGGTGTCCTACAACTCAAAAAAACCAATGATTGACACCTTAGAAAAACCAAAGACATCCACCGGGAAAACACTTCGCACCGAAGAGATGATCGTCAATATGGGACCGCAGCATCCCTCCACACACGGCGTGCTTCGGCTTGAAGTCGTGCTGGACGGCGAGATCGTGACGGACGTGATACCGCATCTCGGGTATCTGCACCGCTGTTTCGAGAAGCACTGCGAACATATGACGAGTTATCAGCAGGTGATCCCGTATGTGGACCGGATGGACTATGTTGCATCGATGACGAATGAGATGGCGTATGTTGTGGCGGCGGAGAAGATGCTGAAGATCGAAGTGCCGGAACGGGTCCATTATATCCGCATCATCATGGCGGAACTGCAGCGCATCGCTTCCCATCTGATCGCCATCGGCACCTTCGGGATCGATATGGGAGCATTCACCCCGTTCCTCTATTACTTCCGTGACCGTGAGAAGATCCTTGAACTCTTTGAAATGACCTGCGGCGCCCGTCTGCTCTATAATTACATGTGGATCGGCGGACTTTCCCACGATATTCCCCCGCAGTTCGTTGAGAAGACCAAAGAATTCATCGTCGACTTCAAGAAGACCCTGCAGGAAGTGAACGATCTGCTCAATTATAATGAGATCTTCATCAAACGGACGGCGAATGTCGGCATCCTGCCGAAGGATCTGGCGATCAATTATGCGTGCAGCGGACCGATGCTGCGCGGTTCCGGCGTCAGCTGGGATCTGCGCCGTGACGATCCCTACACGATGTATGATAAATTTGAATGGGATGTGATCGTCGGAAAAGGTGAGATGGGTACGGTGGGCGATGTGTGGGACCGCAACATGGTCCGTCAGCGCGAGATGTGGGAAAGTCTCCGCATCATCGAACAGGCCATCGTATCGATCCCGGAAGGGGATGTCTCCAAAGCGATCCCGAAACGCATCCGTCCCGTACCGGGCGATGCGTACGGCCGTGTTGAAGGTCCGCGCGGGGAACTCGGTTTCTATATCGTCGCCGAGGACAGTGTCACTCCGTACAGGATCAAAGCGCGTGCCCCTGCATTCGTGAATCTGAGCGTGATCACCGAGATCTCCAAAGGCGCAATGCTGGCGGATCTCGTGGCGATCATCGGCAGTATCGATATCGTGCTCGGCGAGGTCGATCGTTAGTTGTCGTCTGAAACTGAATCTGAAAGCAAACAATGAATGAAATGTTGATGTTCCTCGAAAATCCGGTCGTTCTGTCAGTTCTGCTGGCGTTCGTACCGATCGCCTTCATACTGGTCTATGCGCTGGTCACGCTGTATGGTGAGATGAAAGTGGCCGCCCACATCCAGAACCGGCTTGCGTACATGGAGAATGGTTGGCACGGCACACTACAGCCGTTCGCCGATATGCTGAAACTCCTCCAGAAGGAGGATATCATCCCCGCAGCAGCGGATAAATTCCTGTTCATTCTCGCACCGTATCTCGTCTTTGTCGGAACCTACGCATCGTTCGCGGTGCTGCCGTTCAGCAGCGGCTTCATCGGCAGCAACATCGATCTCGGGATCCTCTATCTTGTCGCCGCATCGTCGCTGGTCGTGGTCGGTCTGCTCATGTCCGGCTGGGCCTCCAATAATAAGTGGTCACTGTTCGGCGCGCTCCGGTCCGCAGCGCAGATCGTCAGCTACGAGATCCCCGGCGTGCTTGCGATCCTCGGTGTGGTGATGGTGGTCGGCACGATGAATATGCAGACCATGACGCAGCTGCAGGACGGCGGGATCCAGAACTGGCTGATCTTCGGCGGTAATTTTGCGCTGGGACAGAAGCTCGCGTTGATTCCGTTCATGTTCATCCTTTTTGTGATCTATCTTCTCTCATCAATGGCGGAAGTGAACAGAACACCGTTCGACCTTCCGGAAGCGGAATCCGAACTGGTGCAGGGATACAACACGGAATACAGCGGAATGAAATTCGCCATCTTCTATCTGGCGGAATATGCGAACCTGTTCCTCGTCTCCGCCGTGGTAGTGGTCCTCTTCTTCGGAGGGTGGACAAGTCCGTTCGGCTCGTTCATGGGCGGACCGGTGTGGAGTGCGTTCTGGTTCGTTCTGAAAGGGATGTTCTTCGTGTTCGTGAATATCTGGCTCCGCTGGACGCTCCCCCGGCTGCGGGTGGACCAGCTGATGTATGTTTCGTGGAAAGTCCTGACCCCGTTCGCGCTCTTCTGTATCATCGCGATCGGTTTCATCATGGTCCTGTAATTGTTTCGTCATCCTGAACTTGTTTCAGGATCTCAATGACAGATGCCGACATGCGTCGGCATGACGTGAAAAATCAAAAGAAAATTATGACAGCATTGACGACATATTTCAACAATATCTACCGTTCGGTCAGCTCCGCCATGATCGGAATGAGGATCACCTTCAAACAGATGATCTCTCCGACCGTGACGCTGCAGTATCCGAACGTCAAAAAACAGATGCCGGACCGTGTCCGCAACCGGCTCTATATGAATTTCGACGACTGCATCGGCTGCGAACTCTGTGCAAAAGCATGTCCGGTGGACTGCATCGACATCGAAGTGATGAAGGCTCCGCCGACCGAGAATCTCGGCGAGACCTCCACCGGTCAGAAGAAGCGCATCTATGTGACGAAGTTCGACATCGACATCGCCAAATGCTGCTACTGCGGACTGTGTGTGTATCCGTGTCCGACCGAATGTCTGAAGATGACCGACGTCTATGAGTTCTCCGAATACGACCGGAACAATCTCATCTACAATTTCGGCACCATGTCTCCGGCAGAAGTGGAGACGGCAAAGATGAAAGTGAAACAGAACGAAGAGGAACAGGCCGCGAAGAAAGCCGCCGCCGCAGCACAGGCTGCAGCTGCAAAGGCCGCTGCCGCAGCAGCCGCTCCTCCTGCAGCACCGGCAGCCGCACCGGCAGCTCCGACACCGAACGTTCCTCCGGCAGCGCCGGACACAACACCAACCCAGCAATAGTATCATTATGACTATGTATGACATCATTTTTTACTTCTTCGCCTGTTTGACCATCCTGTCCGCCGGCGTCGTGGTCTTTTCCCGCAACATCGTCTATTCGGCATTCGCGCTGTTGTTCACCTTCTTCGGTGTGGCAGGGATCTACGTGTTGCTGAATGCGGATTTTCTTGCGATCACACAGCTGCTGATCTATGTCGGCGGCATCCTGGTGCTGTTGCTGTTCGGCGTGATGCTGACCACCAACACGGTGAGCGTCGATATCAAAACGAAATCGCTGAACACACTCCCTGCGGTGAGCGTCGTGGCGGCACTGGCGGGACTCCTCGCCGGAATGATCTGGACGAGCGACTGGTTCATGAGCAAGAATATGAGCGAGATCGCCGTGCAGACGACATCGAAGGAGATCGGTTCGGCCCTGATCACCACGCATCTGCTTCCGTTCGAAGTGGCTTCAGTGGTGCTGCTGGTCGCGATCGTCGGAGCGGCGATGATGGCGCGGCGGGAGAACATCAAAACTCAGACTCCAAATTCCAAATAACAAACGTTTGGAATTTGATCTTTTGAAATTTGGAACTTTACCATTATGACTATCACACTCACACATTTTCTGTTCGTCAGCGCGGTCCTTTTCTCCTTCGGCGTGTATGCGGTCATTTCCCGCCGGAACGCGATCATGGTGCTGATGGGGATCGAACTCATCCTGAACTCGGCCAACATCAACTTCCTGGCATTCTCCCGCTTCGGCGGAATGAATATCGAAGGACAGATGGCGGCGATCTTTGTGATCATCCTTGCGGCGGCGGAAGCAGCGGTTGCGCTTGCGATCGTGCTGAACATCTACAAACGATTCAATACCGTCAATGTTGACGAAATTTCATTCTTAAAAGACTAATGATACCCGAACTTCAAATTTCCCTTGCGATCCTCCTGCTGCCTCTGGCCAGCTTCGTCCTGCTGATCTTCTTCGGCAAGCGATTTATGGAAAAGAGCGGACTCGTCGGTTCCGCCTTCCTCGGCATCGACCTTCTGCTTGCCCTCTATATCTTCATCTCCAAAATGGGGACGGAAGGGAAGTGGGATTACACGTTTACCTGGATCGACTTCCATACCGCGGTCAATAATGTCCCGCTGAAGATCGACATCGGCATGATGGTGGACAATCTCACCGCCGTGATGCTTGTGGTCGTAACGCTCATCAGTTTTCTGGTCCATCTCTTCTCACTCGCGTATATGAAAGGGGATATCCGCTATTCCCGTTATTACGCCAATCTCGGCATCTTTACCTTTTCGATGCTCGGCATCGTTCTGACGAACAATTATCTTCTGATGTATGTGTTCTGGGAACTGGTGGGATTGAGCTCCTATCTGCTGATCGGTCATTGGTATGAAAAGAAATCGGCTTCTGATGCATCCAAAAAGGCGTTCATTGTCAACCGTGTCGGCGATCTTGGATTCTTTATAGGAATTATGATCGTCTGGATGCAGTTCTCCACGCTTACCTTCGACGGCATCTTCGGAGAGATCGCCAAAGGGGTGATCCCGTTCGATTCGAATACATGGCTCACCGCTGCCGGTCTCCTGATTTTCTGCGGTGCGGTCGGTAAATCGGCTCAATTCCCGCTGCATGTCTGGCTTCCCGATGCGATGGAAGGTCCGACACCGGTCAGCGCATTGATCCATGCTGCAACGATGGTCGCCGCCGGCGTCTATCTCGTCGCCCGGACATTCCCGATGCTCACCGCCGATGCATTGATGGTGATCGCGTATACAGGAGCGATCACGGCATTCATCGCCGCCTCCATTGCGATCGTCCAAAACGACATCAAAAAAATTCTCGCATACTCCACCGTCAGTCAGCTCGGCTATATGGTGATGGGACTCGGTGTCGGCGCCTATACCGCCGGGGTGATGCATCTGGTAACACACGCCGCATTTAAAGCAGGATTGTTCCTCGCATCCGGTTCCGTCATTCACGCCATGCATCACGCACTGCATCATGCGCATGATCATCACACCGATGCGCAGGATGTCCGCAACATGGGGGGGCTGAAATCGAAGATGCCGGTGACGTTCTGGACGATGCTGATCTTCACACTGGCGATCTCCGGTGTACCGCTCACGTCCGGATTCCTCAGTAAGGACGAAATTCTTGCCGGCACGCTTGCATTCTCGCATTTCACCGGACATTCGATCATCCCGATCATCGGATTCCTTGTGGCCGGTCTTACCGCATTCTATATGTTCCGCATGCTCATCCTGACATTCATGGGAGAGCATAAGGATGAACACCGCATCGGACAGATCCATGAATCACCACGGGTGATGACCGTTCCGCTGATGGTGCTCGCAGCGCTGTCGTTCTTCTTCTTCTTCTCGCTCAATCCGATCTCGGCAAGTCACGGATGGTTCTTTGAAAAAATGACCTACCCGGAGGTTGCCGTGCCGGCAGCTGCCGCGGCAACACCGACGGAAGAGTTCGTGGAAGAGATCCATCATCAGCACACAATGGCGATGATCCTGTCGGTCGGCGTGTCCGGTTTCGGCATTCTGCTCGCGTTCGTCACCTATTTCTGGAAGAAGATCTCCGCCGATGCCTTTGAGAATGCATTGAAGCCGGTCCATACGTTCCTCTATAAGAAATGGTATTTCGATGAATTGTATGATGCGACAGCGGTAGCGGCAATGATGGGAATTGCCAGGATCCTGTCGTGGTTCGACGGTGCGGTGGTGGACGGTATCGTGAACGGTGCGGGCTGGCTCGCCAAACTGGTCTCCACTATCAGCGCAAAATTCGATTCCTATGTGGTGGACGGTGCGGTGAACTTCACGGCGTATTTTGCCGGGCTGCTCGGACTAACCGTAAGAAAAGTGCAGACGGGGAAGGTGCAGACCTACATGATCTTCGCGATCATCGGTCTGATGGTATTGATGGCATTGTATATGTAAGTCACCGCTGAGGTCGCAGAGGTTTTAAAAATATTTTTATCGGTTAATAACAGCAACACTATTTTTGCTCATTATCACAAAGGTTAACTCCGCAGGCTCGGATTACTCTGCGGTGCAATAAGGAACAATATGGAACTTAAAATTCTTAACATCGGCATCCTGACATGGCTTACTTTCCTTCCCGTCCTCGGGATGATCATCGTACTGCTGCTTCCCAAAGAACAGAAATCCGCGATCCGCTGGACATCGCTCGGCATCACGCTGCTGCAGGTGGTCCTGGCGGTGATCCTGTTCGCCAAATTCGACCGCTCGCTCGCAGGGGTCAACTCCTTCGACACGATGCAGTTCAAAGAGGTCTTCAACTGGATCAATGTGAAGAGCACGGGGTGGTTCGGATCGATCCAGATCGATTACTTCCTCGGCATCGACGGCATCAGCATGCCGATGGTCTTTTTGACGGCGATCATCTCCTGTGTTGCGGTCATCTCCAGCTGGAGCATTGAAAAATCGCTCAAAGGATATTTCGCACTGCTGCTCCTACTCGATACCGGAATGATGGGCGTGTTCGTCGCGCTTGATTTCTTCCTCTTCTATATCTTCTGGGAGATCATGCTGCTGCCGATGTATTTCCTGATCGGTGTCTGGGGCGGTCCGCGCCGCGAATATGCCGCGATCAAGTTCTTCCTTTATACTCTGCTCGGTTCGGTGCTTCTGCTGCTGGCGATGCTCGCGCTCTATTTCAGCGTGACCATTATCGATCCCGCAACCGGGGACAAGATCCATACTTTCAACATGCTGGCAATGATGAATCCGGCGAATTATGATGCCGATTCCATCCTGGCAGGCATCCATACTACATGGCGGTATCTGGCCTATATTGCGATCTTCATCGGATTCGCGATCAAAGTGCCGATCTTCCCGTTCCATACCTGGCTTCCCGATGCGCACGTTGAGGCACCGACCGCCATCTCCGTCATTCTGGCCGGCGTTCTGCTGAAGATGGGCACCTACGGACTGCTCCGGATCGGATTCCCGATGTTCCCCGATGCGGCGATGCATTACCTGTATCCGCTGGCGTTCCTCGGATTCATCAACATCATCTACGGTGCGTTCTGCGCACTGGCTCAGAAAGATTTCAAGAAGCTCATCGCGTATTCATCCGTCAGTCACATGGGTATCGTCATCCTCGGCATCGCTGCCATGAACACGCAGGGGATGCTCGGCGGAATGCTGCAGATGTTCAATCACGGAACGATCACTGCAATGCTCTTCCTTATTGTCGGCGTGATCTATGACCGCGCCCATACACGCGGCGTGGATGAGTTCGGCGGACTGATGAACAAGATGCCGAAATATTCCGGTATCATGGTCGTGGCATTCTTTGCGGCGATCGGTCTCCCCGGTCTGAGCGGATTCATCTCCGAAGCGTTCTCGTTCCTCGGTGCGTTCCAGACCTTCCGCTGGCTGACCATTGCGTCCGCATTCGGCATCGTGCTGACCGCGGGCTATATGCTCTGGACGCTGCAGCGCGTGTTCCTGGGAACATTGCCCGAACGCTGGAACGATCTGACGGACATCAACACCCGCGAGATGATCATGCTCATCCCGCTCGGGATCATTGTGCTCGTGCTCGGATTGTATCCCAATCTGATGCTGGATGTGATGAATACCTCCGCCAATACGCTCGTTGATTTTGTGAAAGCGAATTCCGGCGTGACGCTCGGAAACTAAGAACAGAACCACACACAGACGCACCAATTTTCATTTGCTGAACGAAAAGAAAACATCATGTTAGAAACCATCCTCAGTAATCTCAATAACATCCTGCCGGAAGTGGTGGTGACCGTGACGCTCTGTCTCGTGCTCATCCTCCATCTGATCGACAGGAAGAATGCGCAGAATCTGATGCTGCTCTCCGCTGCGGGATTGTTCACCGCCTTCTACGTGCTCACCACGCAGATCGGGCTGAACAATTCGACCTTCAGCGGCATGCTCAGCGTCGATCCTTTCGCAACATTCTTCAAGATCGTCATCGTCCTTTCCTCCGTTATCATCGTGGTCATGTCCCGTTTCTCGGACGAGATCAACGAAGAGAAAAAGACATCCGGCGAATATTACTTCCTGCTCCTCTCGATGGCGCTCGGAATGATGTTCATGGTCGGGGCATCGAATCTGCTGATGATGTATCTGACGCTCGAAATGAGTTCACTCACGTCGTATGTCGCTTCCGGCTTCACACGCAAAGCGAAGGATTCATCCGAAGCTTCGCTGAAGTATCTGCTCTACGGCGCATTCTCCTCCGGCATCATGCTCTACGGTATCTCCATCATCTACGGACTGACCGGAACGCTCGATCTCGTCGGCATCAATCATGTGCTGATGCAGGGGAGCAGCAGCCAACTCGCCCTGATCGTCGCCTCCATCATGATCCTGGTCGGATTCGGCTACAAGATCTCCGCGGTCCCGTTCCACTTCTGGACCCCCGATGTGTATGAAGGTGCGCCCACGACCATCACGGCATTCCTTTCGGTGGCATCCAAAGCGGCCGGTTTTGCGATGATGATGCGTGCATTCAAAGTGATGTTCATCGATTCCTCTGCCGCAGGTCTTCCCGCAGGTGTCTGGACGCTGATCAGCGGAGTGCATCTGCAGAATGCATTGATGATCCTCTCCGTGCTGACGATGACATTAGGAAATCTAGTAGCACTGTGGCAGGACAATGTAAAACGGATGCTTGCCTATTCCAGCATTGCGCAGGCAGGGTATATGCTGTTGGGACTGGTTGTGCTCAGTTCGGACGGATTTGCATCCGTGATGATCTATTTTGTCGTCTATCTCTTCATGAATCTCGGTGCATTCTATGCCGTGATGCTCATAGCGAATAAGATCAAGAGCGAGAATATCGATGATTATAAAGGACTGGGAAAACGGATGCCGCTGCTCGCCGTCGCGCTGGCCATCTTCCTGATCTCGCTGACCGGACTTCCGCCGACCGCAGGATTCATCGGAAAGTGGATGATCTTCCTTTCATTGATCAATGCAAAGATGATCGGTATTGCCGTCATCGGCGTGCTGAACAGCGTGGTCTCGCTCTATTATTATGTGCGGATCATACGCAATATGTTCCTGAGGGACGGACAACCGGCGGAAGAACCGGTCAAATATCCGCTGGCACAGAACATCCTTCTGCTGAGCCTGCTGATCCCGACATTGTATTTCGGACTCTTCTTCAATGATCTGGTCCAATTCGCTCAGTATTCCGTGCAGATGTTTGGGATGAAATAGGTCTGCCAAAATATTTGAAACAAAAACGCCGTCCTAAAAGACGGCGTTTTTTTATTTCAGGGATATTGATCGTCACTTCTTCTTTTTACTCTTCTTCTCGATCCTCTCCACGATCAAACGGACACCTTCCAGCACCAGCGCCGGTTCATGTTTGTTGATCACTTTCGACTGTTTCTTCATCGTTTCGGAAAATCCGCCTGTGGCGATCACCGTGGGATAATCATCCAGCTCCTTTGAGATCCGGCGGATCATCGTCTCCATTGAGTCGAGCGCGCCGTACATGATCCCTGCCTGCATGCTGTTGACGGTGTTGGTCCCGATCACTTTTTCCGGGAACTTCAGGTCCACCTTGGGAAGTTTTGCGGCGCGGCGGTGCAGTTCACCGGCCGTTGTTTCGATCCCGGCAGTGATCACCCCGCCGAGATATTCGCCGTTCTTTGAGACCACATCATATGTGGTGGCGGTCCCGAAATCGACGATCACGATCGGACCGCGGTATTTTGCGAATCCGGCGACTGCGTTGCAGAGACGGTCCGCACCGACGGAACGGGGATCGTCATACAGCACTTTGATCCCGAGATCGAGGTCCGATGAGACGACGATCGGCTCGATCTTGAAATACTTGCGGGACATCCGGATGCAGACCTCGGTGAGGTTCGGAACGACCGATGCGATCCCGATGGAGCTGATCTTCTTCAGGGAGATCTTCGCATCGTCGCAGAATTGTTTGACCAGTGCGCCGAACTCATCCTCGGTGCGGGTGACGAAACTGGTCACACGCCAGTCCCCGAGAAGTTTCGTGCCGTTGTAGATTCCGATCACCGAGTGTGTATTGCCGATATCGATCGCGAGGATCATCTGTTCTTCCTTTGATTATTGCAGCGATGAATTGGTGTCTGTTAGGGATATGCCAGACTGACATCTCCGGCAAAGACCTTTTTCTTGGCGCCGTCTTCCGTCTGAATGACAAGACTGCCGTCATCGGCGACATCTACGGCGGTTGCTGTATAACTGAATTCGCTCTCTAATACAGTGATCTTTTTCCCAAAAAGCAATGCTTTCAGTTTCCAATCGTTCAGCACCTGCTGTGCGGGGAACCGGGAAAGCTGATCGTACCGGTTCTCCAATTCTTCCAGCACCGTCGTGAGCAAACGGAGCCGGTCGATCTCTTGTCCGGACTCATTCCTCAGAGAGGTCGCTTTGACAAGAAGATCATCCGGAAATTCCTGCTGGTTCACATTGATGCCGATGCCGAGGATGATCCTTCCCGGCGCGGAATTCCCCAGTGAGGATTCCAGCAGCATGCCGCACACTTTCTTCCCGTTGATCAGCACGTCGTTGGGCCATTTGCAGGTTGCGGAGAGACCGGTCACCGCATCGACCGCATCGGCAACAGCGAGTGAACCGATCAGAGGAAGAAGTGCGGACTTCTCCATGTTGAATTCCGGATACAGGACGATGGAAAAAAGAAGGTTCATTCCCTTCGTGGAGATCCATTGCCTCTGCATCCTTCCACGGCCCGCAGTCTGTTCTTCGGTGATGATGAGAGTCCCGTGCGGAGCCGTCGTCAGTTCCAGCGACTTGGCAAACGTATTGGTGGAGTCGATCGTCTCGAATCGATGGATCGTTCTGCCGAACGATACGGTCGTTAAGGAATTGAAGATGTCTTCTTTCGTCAGCATGAGGTCCCGGACAATTGTCTCACTATAAAAGAGGTTAACAATCATTCGGCTAGTTGTCAAGATAGGGAAGACAAATTGTATGACAAATTAGCGCTGTTATCACCGAAATCGAATGAATATCTGCCACTCTGACAGGTTTTCAAATATCTTAAAAATATTTACTGCCAAAAACAGAGTGAATTAGGCATTTTCCGTGTGGCACGGTGCTTGTAAGATAGATAAGCAAAAAACAATCGAACAACAATACTTTAAAGGAAAAAACCATGGCTGGAAAAATTATCGGAATCGATCTCGGAACGACGAACTCCGTCGTCTCCGTGATGGAAGGCAATGAGCCTGTTGTGATCGCAAACTCGGAAGGTGCCCGCACCACCCCGTCCATCGTCGCATTTGCAAAGAACGGCGAACGGTTGGTCGGACAAGCGGCAAAGCGCCAGTCCGTCACGAACTCCAAGAATACCGTCTATTCCATCAAACGGTTCATGGGACGCTTCATGAACGAAGTGAACGAAGAAATGAAACTCGTTCCGTACGATGTGGTCACCGGGGACAATAATACCGCCCGTGTGAAGATCGGCGACCGTGTCTATTCACCGCCGGAGATCTCCGCAATGACGCTGCAGAAGATGAAACAGACTGCGGAGGATTATCTCGGACAGAAAGTGACCGAAGCGGTCATCACCGTTCCCGCATATTTCAACGATGCACAGCGTCAGGCGACGAAAGAGGCAGGCGAGATCGCCGGACTGGTCGTCCGCCGTATCGTGAACGAGCCGACCGCTGCCGCGCTGGCATATGGTCTCGACAAGAAGAATAAGAACTCCCGCGTAGCAGTATTCGATCTCGGCGGCGGTACATTCGATATCTCCGTGCTGGAACTCGGCGACGGTGTGTTCGAAGTGAAATCCACCAACGGCGATACGCATCTCGGCGGCGACAATTTCGATCAGCGTCTCGTGGAGTTCTTTGCAGAAGAGTTCAAGAAGACGGAAGGGGTCGATCTGCTGAAGGATGCCATGGCGCTCCAGCGTCTGCGCGAAGCGGCGGAAAAAGCAAAGATCGAATTATCCTCTTCCGCACAGACGGAGATCAATCTTCCGTTCATTACGGCAACGCAGGACGGACCGAAGCACTTTACGTTGACGCTGACCCGCGCCAAGTTCGAACAGCTCGTCGATGATCTGCTGAAACG
>CALRIY020000052.1:0-25812 GCA_943364975.1 Synechococcus sp. UW140 | reverse complement strand
CGCCAGTGTTCCGCCGATGGTCTGGGCGCCGGTTCCGTCGAACGTGACCGTTCCGCCTCCGTCGACAAAGACCGTTCCTGTTGCGGCCGTCCAGCTTCCGCCGATGTTCAGGACGGGACCGGCGGTGAATGTTCCGACCGTGAATGTCGCTGTGCCGGTGATGCTCATCGTATCGGGAGCGGCAAAATCACCAAGCGTCTGCGTGAAGACGCCTCCGACCGAAAGTGACGTTGTGCTTCCTCCGACAGTGACGGCACTTGCAGAGTTGCTAATAATGATGCTGAAGAACGACTGAGTGTATGCGGTGCCGTTGATCGCCTGCGGACCGGTACCGTTGAATGTGATGATGCTTGTTCCGGGGGAGAATGTTCCTCCGTTATTGGTCCAGTCGCCGGAGAGGGTGAATGTTTCAGCGGCGGTGCAGCTGAATATTCCTCCGCTATTGATCGTCAGGGAGTTCCAGGTGCGCGTTCCTGTTGCGCTTGTGACCACCATGGAGTCATTCAGAATAATCTGCGATGACGCACCCATGATGAGGTTCCGCGTGGAAAGATTGAGTGTCCCGGCGGTGACAGTCAGCAAATTCGTCACCGTATCATTGGCGGCGAGAGTCTTGACGTAATCATTTCCATTGATCTCCAGATTATAGTACGTTGTTCCTTTCACCGATTGAGCAACCGTCGTGGAACTGTAGACGACAGTGTTCGGAGTATTCGTCGTCAGATCGAGTGTTCCGGTGGCGAGGACGGCTGCGCCGCGGAAATTCACGGTGATGCCGGTTGCCGCGCGCAAGGTTGTTGTTGCGACCGTTCCCGTCACATTGCCGTTGAAGGAAGTGTTACAGGTGACATCGACGGTAATCGCTCCGGAGATCGCCACGATGCCGTCAAACGTTAACCCGCCCGAACCGCTGAGCGTCTGAGAATTTGTGATGAGCGTATAGGTACCGGTGCCGCTGCTGAACGTATTGTCGTTCTGCAATCCGCCGCGCAGATTGAATGCGCCATTTCCCGAGCTAGCCCAGGTACCGGGACTCGTGATCGTCACCAATCCCACCATCGTTTTGAGACCGGTGACATCATTGAAGTCGATATCGCCGGTGATATTGGTCGTCCCTGAAACAGTCAAGGTCAATCGTCCAATCGAGGAACTTGTTCCGGTCACATCAAGATTTCCGGCAACGGTCATGATGCCCGTAACACTTCCGGAGATGGTACTGTTGTTCCCCATGGTCAAACTTCCGGTCAACGGTGCCGTTTCCGTCACATCGAAAGTGATGGTGCCGTTGTTGACGATGCTTGCAAACGACTTGTTGCCGGCATTGCTGGTGACAAATCCCATCGATCCGTTCACCGTGGTCGTTCCGGTCACGGTGAATGCGATACCGGTGATGTTGAGTGTTCCGCTCGTGACGGTCAGATCGCCGTTCATGATCGTTGTTCCGGCGGTCGTTGCCGTCTGGGCCGTCTTATCAACGATCAGATGATGATACGTTGCCGCCTTTACGGTCTGTCCGGCGGATGTTCCGTTGTAGGAAACGGTGTTCGGATTTGCGGTGGCGGTCAAAGTTCCGGTTGTCAGCAATGTTCCGCCGACGGAGAGGGAAGCATTCGCCGCATTCACCCATGTTGCCGCCGCGGCACCTCCGGTGAGATTGCCGGAGATGCGTGCAATATTATTGTTTGTCACCGTGATGGTGAATGCGCCGATCGCAACGGTACCGGCATTGAGAGAACCTGTCGCCGCGGTGATGGATGTTGCATCGGCGTTTCCGTTTCCGAGGTTGATCGCGGTGAAGGGATTCGCAACGCTGCCGAGCTCACCGGAAATTGTATTGGATGCTCCATTGAGCGTCAAGGTGGATGTTGCGCCGCCCGCTTGTTCGTATGTGATTCCGGCATCGATCGTGAAATTGCCGGCGACAACGGTTGTGGTTGTTCCGGAGGGACTCGTTTTCGGTCCGCTATTGCTCAAGGTGAGATTGTTGTATCCTGTTCCTCCGTTGAAGTCCGGGATCGTCTGCGCACTTCCATTGAAGTCAATTGTGCTTCCGGTGATGGTGTACGCGTTCGTCCCTTCGGTGAACAATCCGGCAATGCCGATCGTACCGCTGTTGGCAAGCACGCGTGCGCCGGTGGAACTGCTGGTGAGATTATAGAAGTTGACAGCGGGGATGGTCTGCGAACCCGAACCGTTGAAATCGAACGTACTGGTGCCGGGAGTGACCGTTCCGCTGTTCGTGAAGGCGCCGGAGATATTGTATTGTCCGTTCCCTTGGATCGTTCCGGCATTCGTCAGATCGGCGGTCGTGATGGTGCCGCCGTTCTCCAGCGTGGAGCCGGAATTGTTCTCGATGGTGTTCGTGACGATCACCGTTCCGATTGTATTGTTGATGGAAACTGTCCCGGATGAGGAGATGACCTGAGCGGAAAGATTCACCGCGCTCACCATCAGTACGGCACAACAGTACAAAGCAATGTTCCGAAGAACTAAGCAGTACTTTGATTTGGCAGACCGTGATATGTTATTTCTTCCGGACACTCTTCAGATTTGTTCCTTACAATGCGCGTTCATTGAAAATATTTATTTGAACTCGTAAACAATGATGATCCCCTGTGTCCCGCTTCCTCCGGCCGCTGTTGCAATACCGGACGCGATCGCACCACCGCCTCCTGCGCCGTATCCCGTTGCGGCTCCTCCCGCCATGCTCGTTGTATTTGCAATGACAAATCCCCCTGCGCCTCCTCCGCCGACGATCGTGCTCCCCCCGCTGCCTGAAAATCCAAGGGTGTTCGATGTAGCGAATCCGAGCTGACCGGATGCGCCGACACCCATGACGACACCATTTGTGCTTCCGGTACCTCCGAGTCCTCCGGCTCTGCCTGTAGGACCATTCACCAATGTGCCGGCCGCTCCTCCGGTACCTCCTTTTGCGGTAACGGTGTTTCCTCCGTGCGTAAAGGTCACATCGCCGCCGTTTCCGCCGGCTGTCGGAGCTGCCGTTCCTGCTGTACCTGCCGCACCGATAGAGTAGGTGTATGTTCCGAGAATATTTTTTATGGTGTCTATCACAAGACTTCCGGCCCCGCCGGCCCCGCCGATCGATACTCGATTGTTTGTGGCTCCGCCTGCCCCGCCTCCGCCTCCGCCTGCACCGATGAGATACAGGATTGCCGACTTAGTACCCGCAGTGGGCGTGTAGGTCGTGCCGGAGGTCAGCAACTGAGTTCCCAACAATACGCCCTGAGTAATGAGCGTGCCCGATGTCGGAAGAGTCACATTCGTTGCTCCTGTTGCCGTCAACGTGGTAGAGAATGCTCCTGATGTTGCCAATGTTGATCCGTTGGCAAGAGTCAATGTTGCCGATGTTGCTGGTGCAGTCACTGCAACTTTGTTGACACTTGTTGCCGTTGCAACACCGATGTCAGGGGTGGTCAATACAGGACTGGTAGAAAAAACCAAATTTGTTGACGCAGTTCCTGTTGTTCCGGATGCAGAACTCAAATAATTCAATTGTGTCCCGGTGGATGTCACTGATGTTGCGCCGAGCGTGAACGGCGTCGGCAGCGTGACCGTTCCAGTGAAGGTCGGCGATGCGCTGAAGACCAGATTCGACGACGTTGTTCCCGTTGTTCCCGTTGCGGCATTTAAATAATTCATCTGAGCACCGGTCGATGTCACGGACGTTGCACCGAGCGTGAACGGTGTCGGCATCGTGACGGTGCCGGTGAATGTCGGCGATGACAACGGAGCCAAAGTGATCCATGAGCCATTATAAAAACTCAGGAAGTTCCCGTCGGTCGTTCCATCGTAGATCAACAGCCCCCGGACAGGCGATGAAATGCTCCCCGCCGTCAGCCGGGGCAGTATCAAGCCCCGCGATGCAGAACGGAGTTCGAGAATAGCGGAAGCATCCGGCGTGATCGAACTTTCACTGATGCCGACCCCCTGTGCAAATGACTGAACGTTCATCAAACACAGTATCGTCAGAATGAGAGTGAATGTTGATCTTATGGATATCGGATTTGTCATGGTCTTCATATGGATTTCCTTTGATCGTTTTTCGTTCTTCCGTTCAGCCGTTACACCCGCTCCAGTGCGGCTACCTGCTCCACGATTTCTGCGAATGAATGGAGCTGATGTGCATCTGTCGAGACCGACCGGACCGTCGGCTGTTCTTCGAAGAAATTGGAGGTATAGACATTTCCTCCGTATGCGCGGACGCCGGCAGTGAGTGTGTTGAACTGTCCAATGATCTCGTCCGTCGAATGGTCGAGCGAAAGCACAACGAACACATCTTCCGGCTTGCACTGGTTCACAATATCCACCGCGGCGAACTTTGTGAGAACGTTGCCGAGATTGAAGACCGTCATGCCGATATTCTCCAGCACGAGTTCTACCGCCTTCAATTCCACCTCGTTCATCCCTTCGTTCACGGAAAGACAATACAGTTCAACATCCTTCTTTTCGGATTTTGGAATGAGGTCTGTGAAGTGTATTATAGAGTGGATCAGGGTGTTCTTGGCGATCTGGAATTCAACGGAGGTGATCAGCTGGTGCTGGAATTTGGAGTGGACCATCCGGATGACAGGCGTCAGCAGCTGATCGAACATTGCTGCTAGGGTAAGCCCCTGAGCGAATAATGCCGCGAATTCCTGCTCGATCGGCTCACGCTTACCTTTGAGGGAGTTGAGAAAACAATTCTCAACCGGGGAGCTGCCGTTCCGGGCGAAGATGAAATTCTTCGGTTCGGTCGTTTCCTTGACATACGCAAGGATCGGTGTGGAGACCTCATAATGATATTGTGTAACGAATTCCCGGACATTCACCGCTTTGAATTTTCGGTGTCCTCCCGGTGTTTTGAAACATTGAAGCTTTCCCTCATCGGTCCACCGTTTAATGGTGGACTTGCCGACCCGGAACATCTTGGATAGATCTTCGGTCGTATATAGTACTTCGTTCATAGTACCTCCAGTTAGAGTAAGTGATTTAACGTATTGTTTCATAAAATTTTTGGGCTTAGCGGGCGATTTGGTCGTTTTGGGCTTTTTAATTTACATTAATTAGTTCACAATACAACACTGAGACCTGTTAGAATCATCTAAAATTGGGCAAAATGTGTTTACCGTCATCTTTTAATGGAAATTGGAGTTTTGCATGAGATTCCAGAAAAATGTTATGAAAATGTGAGAATTTTAACGGAAAAAAGAGTGTTATTGAAGGAGTAAACCTAAAAGAGAGAGGAATATGATGAAATTGCTCAGCATATTGATATTGGCTGTCGTTCTGATTGGCGCAGCAGGACAAACATCAAAACCGAAAGGGAAGAAAATGGAAACGGAACAGAAACTGGAAACGGCGACACTCGGGGCGGGATGTTTTTGGTGTGTGGAGGCGATCTATCAAAGACTGGAAGGTGTTGAAAAGGTCGAATCAGGGTATTCGGGAGGTGTGAAAAAAGACCCCACATACGAAGAGGTCTGCACAGGCAGAACAGGTCATGCGGAGGTCATTCGGGTCACGTTCGATCCGAAAAAGATCACGTTCAAGGACCTGCTCGGCGTCTTTTTTAAAACGCACGATCCCACCACGTTGAACAAACAGGGGGCGGATGAAGGGACGCAGTACCGTTCCGTGATCTTCTATAATAGTGAAGAACAAAAGCGGGAAGCGGAACAGGTGAAGAATGAAACCGAAGCGGCAAAGATCTGGGATGATCCTATCGTCACGGAGATCTCACCGTTCCTCGGATTCTATAAAGCGGAGGAGTATCACCAGAATTACTATAATCAAAATTCGTATCAGCCGTATTGCATGATGGTAATAAATCCAAAATTGAGTAAATTCAAGAAGGAGTTCGGCAGTAAACTTAAAAAATAATCCGATGACAAAGCAACAATTCGCCGGCGCACCTGCACGCAGATCCCTGCACAGTGTTGCGCCGTTTTTTATTCTCTCATTCCTCATTCTGCAATCACCATTGTTGTTCAACGGATGCTTCATCCTTCGTCCGTTCGCCGGCGCAGATATTGACATCGTGCAGCTGCAGAAAGCCCGCGAAGCAAAAGTGCTGGAGATCCGTCGGGACGGCGCACAACGTCTCGTGAAGAGGATGGCAACAGGTGATTCCCTCAGCAATGCGGATCTGACCTTCTATTTCAGTGAGGCGCTCCTGAACAAGGCCGCATCGCAGCTGGACTCCACCTCCGGCTGGATCGATTCGCTCACGTCATACTCCATCAAGAATATCCGGGTGAAACTGTATCATGGTTCCGCTATCGCTACTGTCTCGCTCGCGGCGTTCAGCCATCAATATGACGTGGATGTGAATCTGCTGATGGACTGCATCCTGGCGTTCAAGATCGACAGCGGTAAATTCTATGCAACGATGGAACCGTTCAACGTGGTGCCGAATGTGAAAGCGGCAGGAATGATCTCTGCGCTCGAAGGGATCATCGAGGATGTTGTCACCATGAAACTCTCCGCGCTCAGCGAACAATTCCCGCCGATCCAGTTCCCGGTGGACTTCAACAATCAATTTCCGGTGCAGGGGACCTCGGTGCAGGTACGGACCGGAATGAATATGAACATCATCACCTCTCCGCACACACTGAAGTACTCGCTGGCGCTGAAGGAAGTGCAGATATTCAAGGAAAAACTGTTCGTTGCAATGAACATCCGGAAAGTCGGGGTGGGCAAATGAGAGTGAACACACAGTCATGGATGCACATCATACGTTCAGCGGCATCATTCTCTCCCGGCGTAGAGCGGTCCGGGAGAATATGCAGCTATTTCCTGATCATCGCACTTCCGCTCTTCCTCTCCGCCTGCGGATCATCCATTGATATCCCGTCGAAAGAGGAATCACAGCAGCGGATCGTTCAGTTGAAACAACAGCTTGATACGCTCGACGCCGATATTGAACCATTCGCCGGCGCTCTTCCAAAAGGGAACGATCTGATCTCGCATACACGGACGTCGGCGATCAATCAGCTTCTCTCCCGTTTTGCGAACAGGTCTCTGGCGGACATCCATATCGATTTCCTTGCGACACGTCCATTATGGAAAGAGGAAAAATCCGTCCTCGGCATCGGATACACGAATTATGTGGATATCGATTCCGGCAAGCTGGATATCGACCTGAAGCGGTTCATGTTCGCCGATTTTTCATCGAACATCGTCAACGCTTCTGTGGAGATCGAAGGGACAGGAACGATCAGAGCTTCCGGAAAATATACGGGGGTCGTGGCCGGAGTATCGCCGCAGATCCATTTCTATCTGGATGAACAGATCCAGTTCGTGGTGACGGCGGCGGATTCGGATTATATCCGTTTGAATCCCGTGCCGAAGACGGTGCTGTTGAAAACCAAAGTGACCGTCAAACTGCTCGGATTGAATCTGCCGTATTATACGGAGATACCGCTGCAGACAGCGGAACTCATCAAACCGGTGCTGATACCGTCCGCCGTACGCTCGGAGATCGTCTTTCCGATCCCTGCCGCCCAATTCGGTTCACAGCGGCTGCAATTCGTAAAACGGTTTCTCCGGTTCAGCCGGTCGTCGGTCCGCGCGCATGACAACATTCTGGAATACCGGTCTGATATCGATTTTGACAAGGAATGACCGAAAGCGGACTCCGAAAATATCTGCTGTCCTTTTCTGGTAAAAATCTTATATTCCGAAGCGCTTGTTCCCGTCCGTCGGCGCAATGGTACGCTCTATCTTAGTCATTCACGGAGAAGAACAGATGAAAAATCGAATATACCGTTCCATCGTTGTCCCGGCATTGCTTCTGCTGGCGGGCTGCGGCCTCGGCGCACCGGACTCGTTCATGCAGATGAACCGCCAGTACTGGGAATCGATGGATATAAAACCGTCGTTTAAATATGAGGATGCGTGGCAGCGGGTGATCTATATTATCACCAAGAAATTTGAACTTGAAATGATCTCGAAGGAGGACGGATATGTCCGCTCATCCTACGGCCAGTCGTACTTCACGGAGGATATCCAGAACGAACGGTATCAGATCCGCATCGTCGCAAAATTCACGCCGGACAGGAAGAAATTCGAATTCAAGATCGAATCGCGGATGTGGGACGGTAAGATCTGGCACAACGGCTCGGATGTCCGCGTCGCAGCGAACATGCGGAAGGACTTTCTGAATTCTCTCGGCGAACCGCAGACGAAAAAACCGGCACCTGCGGGACAAACGGCAGCACCGGGTGGACAGACCGCTCCAACAGATTCACTGCAGGTCCAATAATGATCACCATGCATTCAATATGTAGGACACCCCGTCAGGGTGTCCTACAACTTTTTTAAACAGTATCTCTTCCTGAATTTTTCCTAGAGAAACTAATTCAATAACATTTCAATCGTATCAAAGGATCAGTATGAAATATACATTTCGATGTGCCCTAATAGTTCTTTGTCTGCAGTTTGCTTCTGCTCAGGAAAAAGTTGACAGCGCAATGATGGCGAAGATCCGTGACGAAGGTTTGAACCGTTCTCAGGCACGGGAGATTCTCTCCTGGATCGCCGATGTGTACGGTCCGCGTCTCACCGGATCGCAGGAATACAACAACGCAGCGAACTGGGCGAAAAAGAAATTCATCGAAATGGGAATGGAGAATGCTCACCTTGAAGCGTGGGGACCGTTCGGCAAGAGCTGGAAACTGAAAGAGTATTCCGCAACGATCCTCGGCAGACAGGTGCAGCCGCTCATATCGTATCCGAAAGCGTGGACTCCCGGACTGAAAGGTGAAGTGATCGGGGAGGTGATCTATCTTGATGCGGACTCGCTCAGTCAGCTGGATGCGTACAAAGGAAAACTGAAAGGGAAGTATGTTCTTCTCTCGAAACCGAACGCACTAAAAGCGTACTTCACCGCTCCGGCGTCCCGCACCTCCGACTCGGCGCTGCTGGTGATGGCCAACGCAGATCCGGCTGTACCGGGACGCGGCGGACGGGAGTTCCAGCCGAACGCACAGCAGAAACAGGCAGCGCTCGTCAATTTCAAAAAATGGGAGATGATCCTGAAAGAGAATGCGGCAGCTGTGCTGACGAGCGCAGCGGCGCAGCGGAATGAAGGGGGAAGCGTGTTCGTGATGGGAGCGAGCGTTCCGGCCCATCCCGATTCACCGAGGTTCTCATCCTTCAGTGCAAAAGCTCCGAAGATCCCGGTACAGATCGAAGTCGGCGCGGAACATTACAACCGGCTTGTCCGAATGGTACAGAAAGGTGAGACGGTAAAACTTGCTGTTTCACTGGATGTGGAGATGTCCTCCAAGGATGATTCCAGCTACAACGTGATCGCGGAGATCCCCGGAAGCGATCTGAAGGATGAAGTGGTGATGATCGGCGGACATTTGGATTCATGGCACGGCGGCACCGGTGCGACGGACAACGGCACCGGCTCCACGGCGGTGATGGAAGCGATGAGGATCCTGAAAGCGTCCGGCGCACAGCCGAGACGGACGATCCGTGCGGCGCTGTGGGGCGGAGAGGAACAGGGACTGTTGGGATCGCGTGCTTACGTGAAAAAGCATTTCGGCGTGAAGGATACGCTGACCCCTGCAGCGGAAAAATTCGCCGCATACTTCAACAATGACAACGGCACAGGAAAAGTGCGCGGCATCTACATGCAGGGGAACGAGAAGCTCCGTTCGCTCTTCCGTTCATGGCTCGCACCGTTCAGGGATCTCGGCGCATCCACCGTCACATCGATGAATACCGGCGGTACGGACCATCAGGCATTCGATGCCGTGGGACTTCCCGGATTCCAGTTCATTCAGGATCCGATCGAGTACGGAACACGCACCTGGCATTCCACGATGGATGTGTGGGACCGCTCGCAGGAGGATGACATGAAACAGGCAGCGATCCTGATGGCGGCGTTCGCCTACAATGCCGCAATGACCGAAACGAAATTCCCGCGCAAAGAACCGTCGCCGCGCACACGCGGTGTCGGGTATGATGAAGAATGGGAATGCGGACACGATCACTCGCACTGACCGTTGGAATAATTTCTCTCCCAAAGGAGCACAGGCACCGGGAAATTTATTGTTCCTTTTCGATTGTACGTCTTTGCAGCTTTGCGAGAGAACAATTTTATATATGCGATGCACCACATAATTAAATTAATTCCCGCAGCCACTTCCGAACAGATCGGCATTGTCCGCGATCTGTTCGTGGAGTATCAGCAATGGCTCAATTTTTCCCTCTGTTTTCAGGGATTTGACAAGGAGCTGGCGGAGCTTCCCGGAAAGTATGCTCCGCCGCTCGGCCGGCTGTATCTAGCAGAGTGTGATGGGGCTGTCGCAGGATGCATCGCGCTCCGTCCGATGGAGGAGCCGGGGATCTGTGAAATGAAGCGGCTGTACGTCCGGGACGAGTTCCGCGGACGAGGCATCGGAAAATATCTCACAAAGACGATCCTCTCCGACGCTAAAGAGATCGGTTATACGGCAATGAGACTCGATACGCTGGAGCGGATGGAGACAGCGCGGTCGCTCTACCGAAATCTCGGCTTCAATACTATTCCCGCCTACTATCACAATCCGCTCGACGAAGTTGTGTATATGGAACTCCCGTTATGAACCACCCACGATCGTATCGATGATGCTCCTTCTGTCCGTTTCCATTCTACTCTTTCTCTGTTCATTGCTGATTGCTGCGGATCTTCGGTATCCGCTCCTCTGGAAGATCTCGCTCGGCGCAACGGAATACGGACACTGGTTCCTCCTGTTGCCGCTGATCGTTCTGTTCATCGGACGGTTTCGGGATCCTCTCAGCACCGTTTCTTCCGTTGTCGCACTTGTAACCGTAACGGCTTTGATCTTCCCGGCATTCTCTGCGGCACACATTGCACGATCACTGCCGGAACGGTTGAGCAAAGCATTTTCCGGCGGCAGCAATCATAGAACGACACAATTACCATTCCAATGGAGCACACTGTGGTTCGGACCGTTCCCGGAACCGGCGGATCGAACATCATTGATCTATGCGCAGAACGGCAGCGAAGATCTGCATCTGCTGCTCTTCCGTCCCCGTTCATCATCACCGGCGCCGTGCATCGTGGTGATCCACACCGGCGGGTGGGACAGCGGGTCGCCCGAAGAATTTGAAACGATGAACCATCATCTCGCGTCGCAGGGATATGCCGTTGCGGCGATCTCGTACCGCTTTGCTCCGAAATGGATATGGCCAGCGCAGAAGGAAGATGCACTTTCGGCGATAGCGTTCCTGAAAAAGAATGCGGAACAGTTCGGTATCGATCCGTCCCGATTCGTTCTGTTCGGCCGTTCTGCCGGCGGACAGATCGCAGAGGCGGTTGCGTATTCTGCACACGATCCGGCGATCAAAGGGTGTATCGCATTCTATGCTCCGGCGGATATGAATTTTGCCTATGAACACCTTTCACCGGAACCGGATATTCTTGATTCAAAGACATTGCTGGAGAATTATCTGGGGGGATCACAGAGCGATGCAAAGAAGAATTACGATGACGCATCACCGTACGGTCATATTTCATCATCAACCGTGCCGACACTGTTGATCCATGGAGGGAAAGATCCGCTGACGTGGTACCGTCAAAGTGAACGGTTATCGCAGAAACTTTCCGGCGCATCGGTCCCCAACCTGTATATGGAGTTACCGTGGGGTACGCATGCGTTCGATTACAACTTCAACGGTCCGGGCGGACAAATCAGCCGGTTTGCGGTGGAGAGGTTCTTGGCATCCGTCATTTAAATATCATTTTCCCTGTCGATACCTCCCGGATCTTTAAATCATGTCAGTGTTGCCGTAATATTTACAACTTCTTTACACTTTTTTCCCCTTCTTTTATACCGCATCTATTTTTCCTCCCCTGAACATTCGGCAGATTGCCATTGTCAATCTGAAAGAAATGCGATCGTATGATTACCCAGCAGTTCCTGATCACCCTTCTTCTTAATTTCATCGTCATCGGGTCCTTCGCCTATTTGCTGACGAAAAAGAATCTCTTATCCTACTTCTCGGGAGGGAAGTGGTGGCTCACCTGGCTCTCCATCGGCATCATCACGCTGATGGACGAGCTGACGTCGATCTTCTATGCGCCGAGCGAGGCGTTCCGGGTGATCGGACTGAATGCGATCGCATTCCTCATCCTTACATCGATCCTGATCCGCTTCCTTTCGCTGCGGATGATCGAGATCGCGGAGATCCTTGAAGTGAACGGAATTCGCGGCGGAGGGGTCTATTCATTCTCTTATCTGGTGCTTGGTCCGACCGTCTCGTTCATTGCCGTCGCTTCGATCATTGTGGATTACGTGCTGACAGCATGCCTTTCCACCGTGAGCGCCATCGAGAACGGAATGGCATTCTTCCCGATGTCGGACACTGCAAAATTCCTGTTTGAGGTCGGCATCGTCTGGCTGATCGCCGGACTGAACATTCTCGGCATCAAAGAGAATGCAAAATTCACCTTCGGCATCTTCATTGTTGCCGCTGTCATCCTCATCAATCTTCTCTTCGCGGGAATGTACCACGCAGATGCGGCATCTCTGCAGACAGTGGGAAAGAGTTTTACGGATGTCGGCAGTACGCTGCTGGCAGGGGATTGGTTCAACGGATATTTCTTTATCGTCGTCGGTATCTCCAGTTGTATCCTTGCATATTCCGGGATCGAATCGGTCGTACAGACGGCAAGTCTGGTGAAGTCCTGGAAGGAGATCAAAAAAGCGTACACATTTCTTGCGTGGACAGTCGGATTGTTCACTCCGGTCCTCGCAGCGGTCGTACTTTCCTCCCGGATCAACATTGCGCATCACGAGACGGACCTGATTACCCAGTTCGCGAAGCATGTCGGCGGTATCCCGTTCGGATACATTGTCGGCATCCTCGCGAGCATCCTTCTGATGATGGCGGTGAATACGGCATATGTCGCCTCCAGCGAACTGATGGAACGGGTGGCGCATCATTATGGATTCCAATGGATCATCAAAACGAACAAGCAGCAGTCCTTGTACCGTATCCATATCGGGAATGCGGTCTTCTACACGTTCATCATCTATCTGACGAACGGAAATCAGATGATGCTTGCGGAAATGTATGCCATCGGACTGCTGGCAAGTTTCACCATCAACATGGGAAGTCTGCTGCTCTACCGGTACAGGATCGGGACGAAGGAATCGCTGGAGTATAATACTTCGCGTATCGGCACGCTGCTGATCTTTCTGCTGATGCTGAGCTGCTTCCTGTATCTGGGATTCCATAAACCGTACGGTACGGTGATGTGGTCCGGAGTGACGGCGATCTTTCTGTTTGTGGGACTGCGTTATGCGGAGAAATGGGCGCCGGAAAAGAAGGAAGTGCTCCAAACCGATACGCCGCTTCAGATGATCTTTCATCTTGGGGAATCGGATGCGGCGGATGCGCATGTCTATTTCCGCCGGCCGAAGGAACACGGTCACAACATCGTGAATCAGGATTCAGTCTATGTCAGCCTCTATCATCCTCGTCAGGGGATCCCGGAGAAGATCGCGGCAAATCATTTCCGTATCGCATATCAGGGGAAAACGGTGTTCCAGGCGATCACGGAAATATTATATGCGCTCCAGTATGAGCTTCCCCACAAGAAGATCACCGTCCACCTCGGCTGGCCCACGTCCTCGTGGATCGACAGGCTCTCGACCGGTGTGATGATCTTCAGTTTGATCCATCTTCCTAAATATTTCCCCCGCTTGAATTTCTTTCTGGAGTACAACGGCGGAGAGAAGAGCCGGTGAGTTTTCTGGTTCGGATCGTGGAGGAATATGATGCGGTGAAATGGTATATTTCGGTATGAAACAGTCCTATCGAGTTCACGTGCCGAACAGCGGCCGGCGTCCAGTGGTGTTCGACTATGCTGTTTCGTTCTCCATCGTTGTTGTTGTTTCACTCATTTCCTTTGGACTGACGGACCATTTTGGTTATCAGGCCGTTTCACTCTTTCTGCTTTTCTCCGTAGCACTCTTATCGTTGTTCCTTTCAGTGGGAGCGATCGTGGCCGCTGCGGTGATGAGTGCGCTGATCTGGAATTTTTTCTTCATCCCCCCGCAATTTACCCTGGCGATCCACAGCACTCAGGATGCCCTGCTGTTCTCCTCGTACTTTGTCATTGCGGTGATCACCGGGATCCTGACGAACCGTGTCCGTGTCCGCGAAAAGAATGCCCGCGCGCTCTATTCGCTGACGAAGGAACTGATCACGGCCGCGACACGGGATGAAGTGGTGCGGGCAGCGGTACGGAACGTTGAAACATTCTTCTCCGCCGATGTGCTGTTCTATGTCGGAACGATGGACGGAAAGATCGACACTGTGCCGCATCCCGCCAGCACGTTCGTTCCTGATACGAAGGAATTCGCCGTTGCGTCCTGGGTCTACCGAAATGAACGGAAAGGGGGAAAGGATGAGGAGATTCTTCCGTATGCTGAGTGTACATTCTATCCGTTATTGGGTCCCCGCTATCCTCTCGGAGTCCTTGGTATCCGTACAGAGGATGCGAAACGGATCGATCCGGACCGGGAAGTTCTTCTGCAGAATTTTATTGCACAGATCTCTTCGGCATTGGAGCGTGAACAGCTTAATGAATTGACCCAGCGAGCGGTCATTCTTGAGGAATCGGAAAAGCTCTACCGCACACTCTTCAGTTCCATCTCGCATGAACTCCGCACGCCCATCGCCGCCATCATCAGCGCGGCGGAAGCGCTCACGCAGCGACATCAGCAGGAATTCCTCGACGAGATCCACACGGCAGCGGACCGGCTGAACCGGCTGGTGGAGAATCTCCTCGACATGACCAGACTTGAATCAGGTCAGCTCGCTCCGAGACTTGACTGGTGCGATGTGAACGATCTCTTCCGCACCTCTGCGCACAAGATGAAGAAGGAACTCGCCTCCCACACGGTCACCATCGTCGTGCCGGAATCGATGCCGTTCATCAGACTCGACTTCGGATTGATGGAGCAGGTATTCGTGAATCTCCTGTACAACGCCTCCCTCTATACTCCGGCAGGGAGCACCATCACACTGTCCGCGCGGATGGAAGAGAAGAATTGTCTTTTTACGGTGGAGGATAACGGTCCGGGCTTCCCGGCGGATGCGCTGATTCATCTGTTCAATAAATTCTACCGCGTTCCCGGCTCCCGTTCCGGCGGTACCGGTCTTGGATTATCCATTGTGAAAGGATATGTTGAAGCCCATCAGGGAACGATCAGCGCCGCGAACAGACCGTCCGGCGGTGCCGTGTTCAATATTGTCATACCGACGGAAACACATTCCACCACACTCTCATGACCATGGCAAACGAAGCATCCGTATTGATCATCGATGACGAAGCGCAGATGCTCCGTCTTCTCAGGAATACTCTGGAGAACGTTGGATACAAAGTGACGCTCGCGGAGAACGGTGCCGATGCGGTGCGGCTTTCGGAATCGGGTCGTTTCGATCTGACCATTCTCGATCTCGGTCTTCCGGATATGGACGGGATAGACGTTCTGAAGAAACTGCGGACATGGGTCGTGCATCCCATCATCATCCTTTCCGCCCGCAATGATGAGCACGACATCATCTCCGCACTCGATGCCGGTGCCAATGATTATCTTACCAAACCGTTCCGCAGCGGAGAGCTGATCGCGCGCGTGCGCACGGCGCTCCGGATCTTCAATTCCACGGCGCACAATCAGCCGAAATTCACCTTCGGAGGTATCACTGTGGACCTGGATGCGCACACCGTTGTGAACGAGAAGGGTCCGGTGAAATTGACGCCGACGGAATTCTCCCTTCTGTCTTTATTCATCCGCAACGCCGGCAAAGTGCTGACACATGCCTATCTGCTGCAGCAGGTGTGGGGACCGAAATTCGAAGGGGAGTCGCAATACACCCGCGTCTATATCGGCCAGCTCCGCAAAAAACTGGAGAACGATCCGAATGACCCGAAATATTTTATTACGGAATCGGGTATCGGATACCGGCTGTCCGTAGATGAATAACATTATTTCTACAACACTTCGTTGACGGTTAAGAAGCATGCGATAGAGTCTTTAAGACCAACAGTTTTCCATTTTTCGCCTGCCGGTTTTTCAATAGATTCTATCATGCTTGAAGCAGGCAGATATTATCACCTTTATAACCGGGGGAACAACCGTGAAGATCTGTTCAAAGAGGAAAGAAACTATCTCTATTTTCTGAAGCTGTATGAATATCATACTGGACCAGTTGCAGAGACATTTTCATATTGTCTGTTAAGAAATCATTTTCATCTTCTTGTGAGAATAAAGGATCCATCAGAACACCTTCCAGGTCTTGAAGACCTGGAAGGTGTAATCAAACCATCCCGCGCCTTTTCAAACTTGTTCAACGCTTATACGAAAGCTATAAATAAAGCATACCAAAGAACCGGCTCGTTATTTCAGAAGAATTTCCGCAGTATTGAAATAACATCTGATGTATATTTTTCCCGCCTCGTTCATTACATCCACCATAATCCGCAACACCATGGATTCACCGATGATTACCGAACGTATCCCCATTCATCCTATCAGATGATCCTTTCCGATCATTACACACCGTTTCAACGGGAAAAAGTCATTCAATGGTTTGGCGGAAGGACCAACTTCATTGATGTTCACAAAAAATCTTCAGGAAAGAATGATATCATTCATTTGATCGGCGAAGATGATGATTAACAAATAGCCTTCCGGGTCATTAAGATCGGCACGGTGAAACGATGCCGAAACATTATTCTTCCCTTGCACACAAGCCCCGTCTGTCGTAGATTTACACCAATCTATGGAAAAAATCCACCGCCGTCCCGCGCAGCCGAATGACATCGACACACTTCTTGTGATGATGGAGCGCTTCTATGCCATTGACGGGTATCCGTTCAATGCAGAACGGACCCGTGCGTCGCTGACGGAATTCATCGCGGACAAGGATCTTGGAACAATCTGGATGATCAGTGCAGATTCGCAGACCATCGGTTATGCAATTCTTGCGGTGGTCTACAGTTTTGAGTTCGGCGGAAAGAACGCCTTCATCGACGAGTTCTATCTGGAACCGGAGTACCGCGGCAAGGGGATCGGCCGATCCGTTCTGGAGGAGATCGTTGACGAGGCAAAACGATCCGGCATCCATGCGCTCCATTTGGAAACAGAACGACACAACGAACGCGCTCTTCGGCTCTACCGTTCGATCCGTTTTACAGATCACCACCGGATGCTGATGACACGGTATATCGATTGAGATTCACGAGCGAACAGATTGACACGACCAACAACAGGATCCTCACGTGAAAACATTCCTCTTCACATCAGCACTGTCACTTCTACTCCTTTCCTGCGGAGGGGATCAGTATGTTCCTTCCCCCGTCAATGATCCGTCGGCGAAGTATGTCGCGACCGTTGCCGCCGACACTTCGTCCATTCATGTGGAAGCGGAATTCTCCATCGACGAACCGCTCATCTTCATGTATGTTCAGCAGACCAGTGAACTGCCGGACGGGGAAGCATCTTTCGTGAAGAATCTGGTGATGAAGAATTCCTCCGGGGAGATCATCCCGCTGAAAGATCAAGGGGCGGGAGACTGGAAACACTCAGCGGAACGGAATGAGCGCGTGACGATTTCCTATGATATTGAACTTCGTCATGACGAGTACCGATGGCCGGCAGGGATCGATGAGGTCTCTTACATTCGTAAGGACGGGATATTCTTCACCGGCGACATGCTCTTCATCCTTCCGGGAACACAATTGAAGGATATTTCCATCACTATCAACGTTCCGCATCAATGGACGGTCTCTGTCCCCTGGAAACATTCCGGCGGTCCGACGTTTATCGCGGAAGAGTACCGGGATCTGATCAACAATTGCGGATTCATCGGTTCTCATGCTGTGGAAACGATCATGGTAGATGCGTTCAGGATGCAGCTCGCCATCGGCGGTTCGCAGAAACGATCAACGGCGCTCTTTGTTCAGACGATGACGAAGTCGCTCCGCGCATTCTCGGAACTGTTCGGAGGGAGCCGCACCACGGATTATCTGGTGGTGATCCATGACGATGTGCAGAGCGACGGCGGTGCGTTCCGTTCCAGTTTCAGTCAACTGATCGACGGTGAAGCGAACGGGAACAGCGCCGTCACCTGGGGGCACACGATGGTCCACGAGATCTTCCATCTCTGGAACGGGAACGCCGTCATTCCATCGACACAGGAAGAGTGGTTCAAAGAAGGCTTTACCGATTATATAAGTGTGAAATATCTCCATTCATTGAAGATACTCAACGAAACGAATTTTCTGAAGACGATGGAGAACACCTACCGCAAATACATCCTCGCACAGATCATGGCGCAGCCGAATGCACAGCCGATCTCCATCCGCGATGCGGGGAATGAGAAAGCAAAGAACCGTCTGCTGGTGTACGGCGGCGGATCGCTTGTGGCGCTCATGCTGGATGTTGAACTGCGGGAGCGGACGCAGTTCCGCGCCGGCATCGAACAGCTGATGAAGGCGATGTATGATGAATTCGGTGCGACCGGGAAGAAATATTCGTTCGACGATATCATCAGGATTTCGTCGAAGATCGCCGGGAGCGATATGACGTGGTTCTTCGATAAGAATGTTTCCGGCGTGCAGACGCTGGAACTCCGTCCCTACTATACAAAACTCGGATTGCAGCTCGACCAGTTTGTTGAGGAGATCTATCTGTCAAAACGAAGCGACGCATCCCCTCGGCAGCGGGAACTGTACCGAACGATCTTTCAACAACCGTTCTAAAGGAGAAGTATGTTCATTGGTCATTTTGCCGTAGCACTTGCCGCTAAAAAGGCGGCTCCCAAAACCAACCTCGCCGTACTGATCGCCGCTGCACAATTGGTGGACCTGCTCTGGCCGGTCTTTCTGCTGCTCGGTCTGGAGCATGTCCGCATCGATGTCGGTAACACAGCAGTGACGCCGCTCGATTTCTATGATTATCCCATCACGCACAGTCTTGCCGGAGCGCTTGGCTGGTCCGCACTGTTCGGCGCGCTCTATTATTTACGCACCAAGCTTTCGCGTGAAGCGGTCGTCGTTGCACTCGTCGTCTTCAGTCACTGGCTGCTCGACCTGCTGACGCACCGTCCCGATCTGCCCTTGATGGGAAATGATTCCATGAAATTCGGGCTTGGTCTTTGGAACAATTTTGCAGGGACGATGCTGGCGGAGTTCGGTCTGTTCGGTATCGGCGCGTATCTCTATTCAACAGTAACGACGGCGAAGAATAAGACCGGCACTTATGCGTTCATTGCGTTGCTCGTGTTCCTTATTGTGATGCATGTCGGTAATCTGTTCGGTCCGCCCCCGCCGAGCGTGGAGATGATCGCCGTCGCCGGAAATGCGATGTGGCTCTTCGTGCTGTGGGGATGGTGGATCGACAGGAACAGGACGAATATCGTTCCTCCCGCCCACTGAAAAAAAAGGATTTACGTGATTGTTAAACTGGCGATAAATAAATAGATTATCGTTCATTCACGTTTGCTCCTTCATTTTTTTGATATCGACATGCGCTTATTCATTACTCTGTTCTCAATTCTCGCCATTTCAGAAGTATTTGCTCAAAATCCTATTCCGCTTATCACATCCTTTCAGCCCTTGAGTGCGCATTACGGTGACACAGTGGTGTTCACAGGTAAGAATTTTTCCGGAAGTACCTCTCAGAATATCGTCCGATTTGGAGGGGTGAATGCAAAAGTGATTACATCAGATTCGTCAAAGATATTAGCGACAGTCCCCAAAGGGGCACAGTACGGAACAGTGGAAGTGGTCGTGAAAGGGTTGAGCGCGGTCTCGCCGTCATTTTTTGTGCCGCTTTTTCCAAACGACGACACGCTTAATAGTGGAACGTTCACGCCAAGAACGGATCGGACAGCCGGTCTTTCCCCCTCGAATATTGCGCTTGGCGATCTGGACCGAGATGGATTACTTGATGTTGTAGTGACAAATGACGGCAGTGCCGTTGTTTCTATCTTTCAGAATATTTCTTCAGGAAAAACCATCATCGTTAGTGCTGCCGTGCACATTGGTGTCGGTATGGCCGCGAATCATGCTGCGATTGCAGACATTGACGGCGACGGACGTCTCGATATTCTCACAGCAAATAGGGGATCACATTCCATCTCTGTCCTCAGAAATATTTCTTCACCCGGCACTCTCTCCGCATCATCCTTCGAATCGAAAAGAGAATTTACCGTCGGAACTTCACCGTATTCCGTGTTCGTGTGTGATCTCGATCTGGACGGACAAAAGGATGTCATCGTGGCGAATAACGGATCGAACTCCGTGTCGGTCTTTCGGAATATTAGTCTTCCCGGATCCATTTCCTTTGCACCGAGAGTGGATCTTCCGGTCGGCAGTGCTCCATTCTCCGCTGCGGCATTCGATCTGAACAACGATTCGAAACCGGAGATCATTACTTCCAATTATAACGGTAACAATGTTTCCATTTTGCGGAACAGAACGAAGACCGATTTCGCGTCGGGAATTTCGTTCGCCGCGAAGATCGATCTGCCGACAGGTGCGTCACCAGCGGGTATTGCAGTCGGCGATGTGAATAATGACGGTAAACTCGATATTGTGACTGCCAATACTGTCGGCAATACCATCACTGTCTTTAAATGTACCGCTATTGAACAGGATACCATAAAAGCGTCATCATTTTCAGTCCGTCAGGATTTCGCGGTGGGGATCAATCCGATGGGTGTGGCGTTGGGGAGTCTGAACGGCGACCCCCGCGTGGATATCGTTGTCACCAATTGGAACGGCGGCAGCATCTCGTATTTTCAAAATAATAGTACAAGCGATTCAGTGATCTTGTCGACAAGGATCTCCCTTACAGCTGGCGACGGTGCTCGCGGTGTTACAGTTGGGGATCTTGATCTTGATTCCAAACCGGATATTTTAACTGCGTGTTTAGCCGGAAATATTTGGTCCATCTACCAAAATAATTCCGATGTTCCGGATGCGCCGAAGAATCTTACTGCTGTTCCGGGGAACGAAAAAGTTACGCTCACATGGTATAAAAGCAGGACAGCTAATATTGTCCGATATAATATCTATAAAGGAATCCGGCAGGATTCGCTTGTGCTGATCGATTCGACGTCTGGCAACACACCCGATAGTGCCAAAACCATTACAGGAATACCGAGCGGCGTATTATCATATTTTGCAGTGTCAGCCGTAAAAGCGAATGGCAGCGAGAGTAAATTCTCGAACACCGTCTCTGCCATGCCGTTCGATACGATCCCGCCCGCACCCCCTAAAACTCTGATGGTAAAAGATTCACTTCGTTATTATCTGCTTGTTACATGGAATCAGAATCTTGAAAAGGATTTCCTCCGGTACCGTCTTTACGGCGACACTCTTCAGCAGTCACTGCAGCTAATCGATTCCACATCCAAAGGATCGGCCGATACGCTGATGGCGATCGATCCTAAAACGAACAGCCGGTATTTTGCTGCTGTTACCGCCGTTGATATCTACGGCAATGAGAGCGGATTCAGTAATATGGTTTCATCGCAGCTCCAGTCTGGTGGCAGACCGATTCCTGAGATTATGGGATTCTCACGTGGAGCCGGAAAATTCAATGATACGATAGCACTCACCGCAAAAGGATTTTTCTCCAAGAATCAATCGGCAATCGTACGGATAGGGAAAAACCGGGCGAATGTGGTAAAATCGGATTCATCGAACATCATAGTGAAGGTCCCGCTCGGTGCACAGTATGGTCCGATCGAGATCGCCGCCAATGGATACACCGCATTAAGTACCCGCATGTTCCTGCCGGTGTTCAACGGAGGTGGAAACGTTGATGCAGGTTCATTCGGGCAGCCGGTGAACAATTTAACCGGATCCTCACCTACCAGCACTGCAATGGGCGATCTGGACGGGGACGGTTTGCTTGATGTTGTTGTGACGAACGACGCCAATTCATTGCTATTGATTTTTCAAAACATCAGTATGCATGATTCCACTTCCTTTGCCAAGCCGGTCCAGAAGACCATCGGTGTCGGCGCGCATCACGTAATACTTGCGGATATAGACGGCGACGGACGGCTCGATCTGGTCACCGCCAATCGCGGAGCCGCCTCCATATCGGTGGTGCGGAACAAACATCTGACAGGACCATTGACAGCCGCATCGTTCGACTCAGCGATAAATTTTCCAGTTGGAAATAATCCCTTTACAACAGCGTGCGGAGATATCGATCAAGACGGCCGATTGGATATCGTCGTGGCAAATTATTATTCAAATTCCGTGACAGTCTTTAAGAATATCGGTTATCCCGGAACAATCCGGCTGGCACCAGGCATCGATTTCCCCGTCGGAAGCGGTTCGTTCACCGTGCTGTTGCACGACTTCAATCGGGACGGAAAACCTGATATCATTACTTCGAACTATTCATCGAGTTCCATTTCTCTTTTGAAGAATACAGCAATAGCGAATTCTATCGAATTCTCCTCTTTTGCTCCGAAGGTTGATCTTCCCGCCGGCAACGCACCCGCAGGGATGGTCGTGGGTGATATGGATGGAGATTCATTGAATGATATCGTTGTTGCGAACGTTCTGGGTAATACGGTCTCTGTATTCAGAGCTATGAATAATTCTTCTGATTCTGTTTTGTCAAAATTCTTTGCTCCGAAGATTGATGTTCCCGCCGGCATCAATCCCATGGGATTGGCGCTCGGAAATCTGAACGGTGACAACACTGTAGATGTTGTCGCAACAAATTGGAACGGCGGATCGATCGCGCTCTTTCAGAACAATAGTCAACCCGGCTCCATTACTCTTGCACCGAAAGTGGATGAGCCAGCCGGCGACGGCGCCCGCTCCGTTTCCATCGGGGATCTTAACGGCGACGGCCGGCCGGATCTCGCTGTGGCATGCTGGCCGGGAAATGTCTGGTCGGTCTACAACAATTTGTCCGGCGGACCGCTGAGCGCTGCGCTGGACGGGGGGCTGATCCCAAAAGAATTTTCGCTGCTGCAGAATTTTCCGAATCCGTTCAATCCTTCAACGACCATTACGTATACCATCCCGGTGCGATCGCAAGTGTTGTTGGAGGTCTTTAATGTCGTGGGACAAAAGATCATGACGATCGTCAACTCAGTTCAGGATCCTAACGTCTATTCAAAGGATGTCCGCTTTACAGTCCCTTCTGGGATGTATTTCTACAGACTGACGGCGACTCCTCTCGCAACGAAAGCGGCTTACTTCATAAACACCAAACCGATGGTGCTGATACGCTAATGGACAAATTGTATCTTGTCAATTAATCCAATAGGTAATTATCTGATCTTTTAATGAAAACAATATTTGATTTATCCACGTTGAACGAGATCCTCACCCGTCTGGAACAACTATCCCCATCATCACAGCGTCAATGGGGGAAGATGGATTCCGCTCAGATGCTCGCGCACTGTAATGAGACGCTGAAAGTGGTGACCAACCAGGCGAGACCCAAGCGGGTGCTGCTTGGATATATTCTCGGTCCGCTCTTTAAATCCTCGTATCTGGGTGATGAACCGCTTCGCAGGAACAGTCCAACTCACCCGACGTTCATAGTGGCGGACGAACGGAATTTCAACGAAGAGAAAAGACGGTATATCGAAATGCTGACACAGTTCTCCGCCGGCGGTGAAGTGCAATGCACGGCGCACCCGCATTCGTTCTTCGGATATTTCACGCCGAAAGAGTGGGGGATCTCGGTCTATAAACATCTTGATCATCACTTGCAGCAGTTCGGCGTATGATGATCGATCCTTCCATACCGTTCACATTGATGGATTGGGATTCCGTTCCCATAGAGCGGCATAATGGCGAGAAAGGTTATGCCGACTGGAAAACGATCCGCATCGGCGACATCCGCATCCGGCGGGTGGATTATTCTCCCGGATACGTTGCGGACCACTGGTGCGATAAAGGCCACGTCATCTTCTGCATTGCCGGAGAGATGACCACGGAACTGAAGGATGGCCGCACATTCGTTTTAAAACAAGGAATGTCGTATCACGTCGGCGACAATGCGGACAGTCATCGCTCGTTCACAACAGACGGTGTTTCCCTCTTTATCGTAGATTGAATTGTAGGAACGGATAATTATCCGCTCCTACAATTCGAAAATATTTTATGAAACACCCCATGACCAAAAGAGATCACCGCATCGATGCATACATCGTCAAATCCCAGCCCTTTGCCCGGCCGATCCTCCGCCATATCCGAGCCCTCGTTCACAAAGCGTGTCCGGAAGTGCAGGAGACGATCAAATGGGGATTTCCGCATTTCAATTATCGGGACGAGATGATGTGCAGCATGGCGTCGTTCAAGGAGCACTGCGCATTCGGTTTTTGGAAAGCATCACTGATGAAGGATAAGACACTCCGCCGCAATGCCGAATCGGAAAGTTCCATGGGACATCTCGGAAAGATCTCATCGATGGATGATCTTCCTTCCGACAAAAAGATGACTGCGTACATCAAAGAAGCGGCGAAGCTGAATGACAACGGCGTGAAAGTGAAGCGGGCACCCGCGTCGAAAGAGAAGAAGGAACTCCTCGTCCCCGATTATTTCACCGCTGCGATCCGCGGGAACAAAACAGCGTCGGAGATATTTCATGGATTCAGTTATTCCAACAAAAAAGAGTACGTTCAGTGGGTCGCGGAAGCAAAAACGGAGAAGACCCGAATGTCGCGTCTCGCCACCGCGGTGGAATGGATCTCAGACGGAAAGATCCGCAATTGGAAATACCTCGCCAAAAAGTAACCCCTCACAGTAAACATTCTTCGAGTGATGAGATTTTTCTAATACCATCCTTTTTCTTTACTCTTACAGTTCGATTCTCTATTTTTCCTCACTCAAAAATTTCATCACCATGGTAAGGAATGTCCGCATGCCGACAATGGAAGAACGAAAGATGATGATCCAGAAGATCAAATCACTCCCAGGGATCCTTGATGCCACCGTGCAGGGACTCAGCGATGGACAGCTCGATACACCCTACCGCGACGGCGGCTGGACCGTCCGTCAGGTTGTGCACCATCTCTGTGATTCGCACATGAATGCATTTCTCCGCTTCAAGTGGATGCTGAACGAAGAGAATCCGACGATCAAAACATACGATCAGGACGCATGGGCGGCCTCGCCGGAATACAAGCTTCCTGTTGTCGAAGCGCTCCATCTGTTGCGCGGACTTCATGAACGCTGGGCATCATTGCTCGATACACTGGACGAAAAAGCATGGGCCCGAACGGCAGACCATCCTGAGAACGGCGTGGTCACGCTGGATAAGATGCTGCAGATCTATTCCAATCACGGCGAGAAACACTGCATGCAGATCCTCGGATTGAGGGACAGGATGGATTGGTAGAACGACACCGTGTATTTAAAAATGATAACGCCTGCTAAGGATCAGCAGGCGTTGTCATTTGTGATTGATTTTCGGTACAACATCATGCAGACCCGGATGTTCGCGTGATGACTGAATACTATATTCCGGTATTTTGTTCTCGGGGTCTTGTTTCTATGGTGGTATTTGAGACAAGAGATATTCGATGTTGAATCGTAACAGAGCGTAAGCTTCTGAAGATAGTGCGTTTGTACTATCAATATTTATTTCATTAAGCATTTTCTGCAATGTCGATTTCGCTTCAGAAGTATTATTTGCAATAAGCAGTGATTGTGCTGTTGATAAATAGTTAAGATACTTAGTCATTATTGAAAGACTGGATATCCAATGAAGTGCGTGTGATTGAATTGTAAAA
>CALRIY020000051.1:0-25960 GCA_943364975.1 Synechococcus sp. UW140 | reverse complement strand
AAGCGGAGGATCTGATCAGTTCTATTGAAGAATCGATCCGTTTAAGACGCTTCGGTTCTGTCGTCCGTGTGGGTGTGCAGGAAACGATGCCGGCACGCATCAAAAATATCCTGATCGAAAATCTTGAAGTGACCAAAGAGGATGTCTATCCGATCAAGCAGCCGCTCGGACTGAATCACTTGATGAGTCTGATGAAGATCCCCCGTCCTGAATTGAAGGACCCGCCCTATTCCCCGGCGCATCAGATCTCAGAGGACGGTTCCGAGGATATGTTCAGTATGATCCACCGCGGCGATCTGCTGCTGCACCATCCTTATGATTCCTTCTCTCCCGTCGTGCAGTTCATCAAGAATGCCGTGAGCGATCCGGATGTTCTTGCCATCAAGCAGACGCTGTACCGCATCGGAAAGGAATCCCCCCTTATTCCGCTGTTGATCGAAGCAGCGGAGAACGGGAAACAGGTGGCGGTGCTGGTGGAATTGAAAGCGCGATTCGATGAGGAGAACAACATCGGATGGGCGAAACAGCTTGAAGGAGCCGGCGTGCATGTGGTGTACGGACTCGTCGGATTGAAGACACACGCAAAGATGGCGCTCATCGTCCGCAACGAGAACGATGGATTGAAACGCTATGTCCACCTCGGCACCGGTAATTACAATCCGGTAAATGCCCGCATTTATACTGATTACAGTTTCTTCACCTGTCGCGAGGATATCACCAATGATGCAACGGAGGTCTTCAATTTCCTGACCGGATATTCGAAGAAGGATGCGTTCGCCAAACTTGCCGTCGCTCCGATCTCCCTCCGCGAACGGATCACGTCCATGATCGACCGCGAAACGGAACATGCGAAGAACGGAGTTCCGGCACGGATCATCCTGAAGATGAATTCACTGACCGATCAGAAGATCATCGAACATCTCTATGCCGCCTCCGCAGCCGGAGTGGCGGTGGACCTCATCGTCCGCGGCGTCTGCTGTCTGCGTCCCGGCATACCGAAAGTGAGCGAGCGGATCAGAGTGATCAGCATTGTGGGAAGGTATCTAGAACACAGCCGTGTCTTCTGGTTCCAGAATAACGGTGCGTCGGAACTGTACTTAAGCAGCGCCGATCTGATGGGAAGGAATCTTGACCGACGCGTAGAACTGATGTTCCCGATCGACGATCCGGCGCTGGCGGCGGTCGTTATTCAGGAATCGCTGGAGAGCGCTTTGTCGGACAATGTCGGATCACGCATCCTTCATGCGGACGGGACCTATTCCAGACGGACACCGCGAGAGGATGAAGAACCGGTCGAGAGCCAGGCAAGACTGATACAGGCGAGGATGCGGAACATCCAGGCCATCAAACATACACCGCGGGAATTTCCTCCGAAGAATTGAGCATCCGACATGAATCTGTTTATTGTCCGTCACGGCATCGCAGAGGAACGGGGAAAGAAGCGTATTCCCCATGACGACCGTCCGTTATCCGCACGAGGGATAAAAAAAATGAGGTTATGTGCTGAAGCGATGCAGCTGATCCTTCCTTCCTCTTTCACGATCATCACCAGTCCGCGTCAACGCGCATTCGCCACGGCCGAGATCATCGCTTCACAATTCTCCGGTGATACTGCCATTGTTCCGGAGGATGCTCTGCTGCCGGAGGGAGAAATGATGGGGATCGGACGCATGCTGAAGAAATATGAGAAGATCCCGGTGATCGTGATGGTGGGACACGAACCGAACTTGGGACAATTCCTCGCATCCATCCTCGGACAGAAGAATCCATCCGTCCGCGTGAAGAAAGGATCGGTCATCGGCGTCGATTATTCCACGGAGACACCGAACCGTTCCATCCTCTTGTTCAGCATTCCCCCGAAGATCCTTCGGATGGTCGGCACGCGGAAGAAATGATACGCTTCGCTCCACTCTCTTTTCATTATCATTGTATTCAGTACTTGCGTATATTCCCCTATGACCACCGGCGCATCACATAAACGGACATTGGCGGCGATCGATGTCGGCACGAATTCGTTCCACCTGATCGTTGTGGAATATTCCTCCTCCACGGGACAATTCCGCACGCTGGCGCGGGAAAAAGAATTGGTGCGGCTCGGTTCCGGTTCCACGGATATGAAGTATCTGTCCGAACAGGCGATGATGCGCGGCATCCAGGCGCTGCGTCTGTTCAAAAAGATCGCCGGTGCATTCAATGCTCCCATCAGAGCCATCGCAACGAGCGCCGTCCGTGAAGCACTGAATCAGGAAGAATTCATCCGCCGTGTGCGGACAGAAGCGGGGATCAAACTGGAGGTCGCATCCGGTGCGGAAGAGGCGCGCCTGATCTATCTCGGCGTTGTCCAGGCGCTGCCGGTCTTCAATAAGAAAGTGCTCTGCATCGACATCGGCGGCGGCAGTACGGAATATGTGATCGGTCACAAGAAGAAGATCCTCTCCGGCAACAGCATCAAACTCGGTGCGGTCCGTTTGACCGAACGATTCTTCCCGTCAGGACGTGTGACGGAAAAAGGGATCAAAGAATGCCGGAAGTATGTCCGCGGCATGCTCGCTCCCATCATCCGCGAGGTCGGAAAGTTCGACTATCAGCAGGTGATCGGGAGTTCGGGTACGATCCTGAATCTGGCCAAGATCATCCTTGCGGCACGCGGAGAGCGGAACGAACAATCATTGAACAATGTCCGGATCACGGCGAAGGAGTTGACCGCGGCCGTTGAACAGGTGCTTTCCATCGAACACTCCGAAGACCGTGTACGCATTGAAGGACTGGACCAGTCGCGCGCCGATATTATTCCGGCCGGAGCGGTCATCATCGAGCAGACATTCAAAGAGTTCGGCATCAAGACGCTCACCTGTTCCGAATATGCGCTCCGCGAAGGGATCATTCTCGATTCCATGGAGAAAGCGGCCGAACGTCCGTCGTTCCATCATCTTTCCGATATCCGCTACAACAGCGTCCTCCATCTCTCGCAGCTGTTCCATAACGAGATCAAGCACGGCAGACAGGTGGCGGATCTGGCACTGCGCATCTTCGATCAGACAAAAAATCTCCACAAACTCTCCGTAACGGAACGCGAGTATCTTGAAGCAGCCGCGCTGCTGCATGAGATCGGACTCGCCGTCTCACACGCACTTCACCACCGCCATTCCTACTACATCATTAAGAACGGAGAGCTGCTGGGCTTCACGGAGAATGAGAAGGAGATCATCGCCAATGTCGCACGGTATCACCGCAAGAGCCATCCCAAACTGAAGCATGAAGGATTCCGGCTCCTCTCTGCCGAAGATCAGCAGACGGTCGCAAAACTCTCCGCGATCCTCCGCATCGCGGACGGACTCGACCGTACGCACGACGGAAAGATCTCGGATATCCGTGTGAAGACCATCGGCAGAAAACTACTGCTCCGGATCACCGCGAAGAGAACAAAGGACCTCGAGATCGAACTCTGGGGTGCGGACCGGAAGAAGGAGCTCTTCGAAGAGGTGTTCAAAGTGAATGTTGCTGTCAGTCAACCCCGCAGACGCTGATCCATTCTCCGCGGAGAGATGACATCATCGTACGATAATACTTCCATAATCTCTGCGTGACGGTCGCTCCGTATCTTGGGCACATCACCGATAGAGAAACGTTTCATGCGCATCGCCCATCTTTCCGATCTCCATCTCAGTCCGGACCATTATCCGGAACGGTCGGAAACATTCTACGAGATCCTCCGCACCTGTTCATCCCTCTCCGTCGATCATATCGTCATCACCGGCGACATCACCAATCAGGCGCGTCCCAAAGAATTCAGCCACGCCCGCTCCATCCTCAAGGAATGCGGATATCTTGATCCCTCAAAATTGACCGTCACCATCGGGAACCACGACATTTTCGGCGGTCCGTACTATGCCGAGGATGTGCTGACATTTCCGGGATTCTGCAAGAAGACGGATTATCATTCCAAAGTGAAGGAATTCACCGATGCATTCCGGGAAACATTCCAGGGATGTAAATATGTTTCGGGCGGATCAACCTTTCCGTTTGTGAAGATCATTCAAGATGTCGCTTTGGTGGGGATCAACTCGGTGGCGGAATGGAACACCCTGACCAATCCGCTCGGCTCGAACGGCGACGTCGAGAAACGGCAGTTGAAGAGACTGGATGAGATCTTTTCCGGCGGGCTGCTGAAAGGGAAGACCGTCCTGGTGCTGATCCACCATCATTTCAACAAGATGGAATCAAAGAAATCAGCGGGGCATCTGGAACGGTTGTGGCATGCGATTGAATCGAGCACGATGAAACTCCGCAATAAAAAGCGACTCTTCAAATTGTTCCGTACCGCGGCGGTCTCCAAAGTGCTGCACGGGCATGTGCATCATCATCACCGGTACACCCGCAAGGAGATTAAATTTCTGAATGCGGGGGGGACGATGTTCACCAACGAACTGGGGGAACACCGATTCCATCTTTTGAATATCAGCAGGAGGGAGATCGAACAAAGCAATGTCACGGTCACTCCGCCGCGATTGCTGCAGCAGATCTCCTCCGCCGGCAGAGGGTAACAACGGAGTGAACAACCGGAACAGATCCCCGATCACCGGAACTGCGGTCCCTTCTCTTATTCACACTATCTCCACCTCATCGTTATCTCCTCTTAACACAGACATCACCGTCAGATAACACTTCCGTTGTATCTTTTGCCGCTGCACCCACACTCATTTCCATTCAATTGTCCGGAGTAAAGAATGAAGAGATCTGTACGAAATATTTTTCTATCGCTGCTGTTCGCAGCATCATCTGTGTTTCCCCAGTCCAGGGCTGCACTGGAACTTCTCGGTACATACCGAACGGGATCATATAATATCGGATCAGCCGAGATCGTCGCTCATGATCCGGCAACACAGCAGCTGTATGTGATCCGCGGAAATCTGGATACATTGGACATCGTCAGCATTGCCGATCCGAAGAAACCGGTGCGGGTGAAACAGGTCACCTTCAAGGTCCACTATCTTTCTGCTGCCGGCGCAAACAGTGTCGCGGTCCGGAACGGGATCGTTGCTGTTGCTGTGGGAGATTCAGCTGTGATTGCTCCGCAGCCGGGAAAGGTTCTCTTCTTTGATACGAACGGCACCTACCTCCATCAGGTCTCCGTCGGCACGCTGCCGGACATGGTGACATTCTCCCAATCCGGTACCAAAGTGCTTGTGGCGAATGAAGGTGAGCCGAACGCATCCTATTCGAATGATCCCGAAGGATCGGTCAGCATCATCGATATTTCTTCCGGGGTGATGTCGGCAACGGTGCAGCATGTCACGTTCACTTCGCTGAACGGTCAGGAAACGCAATTGAAGTCGCAGGGTATCCGCATTTATGGACCGAACACCACCGTCGCGAAAGACTTTGAACCAGAGTATATCACGACCTGGGGCGATACTGCATGGGTGACCCTGCAGGAGAACAATGCACTGGCGATCATCCGCATCAGCGATGCAACGCTCCTCTCTGTGAAACCGCTCGGCTTCAAGAATCATCTGCTCGCCAACAATTCGCTCGATGTGAGCGACCGTGATAACGCTGCGCGGACCGGCGGTGCGATCAATATTGCGAATTGGCCCGTCTTCGGAATGTATCTTCCGGATGCCATTGCCTCCTATCGTGTGAATGGAAAGACCTACGTTGTTACTGCGAACGAAGGTGACTCTCGGGATTATGCCGGATATACGGAAGAAGCCCGCGTCAGCACTCTCACCCTGGATCCAACACGGTTTCCGGCGGGTGATTCACTGAAACTGAATCATAAACTCGGCAGATTGACAGTCACAAAATCGCTCGGCGACGGTGATGGTGACGGTGATTATGATTCGTTGTTCTGTCTGGGCGGACGATCATTCTCCATCTGGACAGCAGACGGAACTCTCGTCTTCGACAGCGGCAACGAATTCGAGAAGATCACTTCAACACTCTATCCTTCATTCTTCAACGTCAGTAATACCAACAATACATTCGATAGTCGCAGTTCTGCCAAAGGTCCCGAACCGGAAGCATTGACCATCGGAACAATCGGCGACAGCGTCTACGCGTATATCGGATTCGAACGGATCGGCGGCATCATTGTCTACAACATTACGAATCCTGCCGCACCGAAATATATTCAATACATCAACAATAGAGATTTTGCACAGACGCCCGGCGCGGGAACGGTCAACACCATCGGCGACCTCGGTCCGGAAGGGATCCTGTTCGTGACTCCGCAGAACAGTCCTACCGGACTTGGATTGGTGGTCGTCGCCAACGAGATCAGCGGAACGGTTTCACTCTTTCAGACACAGAAGCCGGTCTATGAAGCGAAGGTCGATTCTTTCGTGTGGAAGAATCCGGGAATGATCACCGCAAAACAGGGTATTAATGTGCTTGAAGGGGGATTCTCGGGACTGACTTCCATTCCCAATGCACCGAATGAATTCTATGTCGTCTCCGACCGGGGACCGAATGCAGATTATAACGGCGGAATTTACTTCCTTGCACCTTCGTATGCGCCTAAACTTCACCGCATCAAACTGGCCGGTGATTCGGTGCAGATCATTTCAACCAAAGAACTGAAACGTCCGAATGGTTCCTTCGTCTCCGGATTACCGAACCCTTCCGGCTTCGGCGGCACCGGTGAGATCGCATATAATGATACGCTCAATACATCGATCCTGACTCCCGATGAATGGGGTATCGATCTTGAAGGCGTTGCGGTCGGCGCAGGTGGAACACTATGGTTCTGCGATGAGTACGGTTCGTCCGTCTGGAACACCGATGCGAATGCACAGATCCTGAAACGGTACCGTCCGTTCACGACGGCGGATGCGAATAACACGCCGATCGATTCCATCTTCAAATACCGCCGTGCCAACCGCGGTTTCGAAGGTGTGGCGCGGACACCGAACGGTAAGATCTACTCCATCATCCAGTCACCGATGTACAATCCGTCGAAGACCGCGGGAGACAACAGCCGCATCGGTCGTCTGCTGGAACTTGATCCATCTACCGGACAAACAAAGATCTATGCGTATGTCTTCGAGAATAAGACCGGAAGTATCCGTCTTTCTGATTGGAAAATCGGCGATCTGGCGGCGATCAACAATACCGATTTCGTTGTTGTTGAACATGCCGAACGTCTTTCGGGCGGGGTCTTCACCAATAAGAAGAATCTCTTCCGTATCAGCATCACCGGTGCAACACCGATCACAAAGGAATGGTACACGGCAAACAATGATACAACGCTGGAACAGTTGACCGATTCCGCCGGACTGGCAAAAGAAGGGATTATTCCGGTGAAGAAATCGCATGTATTGGATCTTCTTGCCAACGGCTGGAATCAATTGTACGACAAACCGGAAGGGATCGCGATCGTGAATGATTCGACCGTCGTCGTGGCGATCGACAACGATTTCGGCATCAATGCACCGAACGCGGACGGAAGAATTGTCGCAACGGGAAAACAGTCACTCCTCTATCGCTACACTCTCCCGGCGGCAAAAAAACTGGCGAATTTTGTTCCTTTGTCGGTGATTTCGCACGCATCTGTACCGGCGGAGTTCGATTTGTCACAGAACTATCCCAACCCGTTCAATCCCTCCACCACCATCGAAGTGCGGCTGCCCTTCTCCGGACATACAGAGCTGAGAGTGTATGATATCCTCGGCAGAGAGGTCTCCATGCTTCTGAATCAGCAGATGCAAGCCGGAAAGTATTCCGTGAAATTCGACGGTTCTTCATTGGCGAGCGGAATATATCTCTATCAATTGAAAAGCGGGAACAGCACCGCAACACGCAAGATGATGCTGTTGAAATGATCTGTTATTCAAAGACCCGCCGCTCCGGCGGGTCTTTTTTTATCCCGATGAAGATTCGCCGAACGATTCTTTTCAGACATATATGATTTGAGGAATATTATGGCACTCACAAAGAGTATTAAAGCGCGGCTGCAAAAGATCCGTTTGGTCTGCACCGATGTGGACGGCGTCTTGACCGATGCCGGCATGTATTACGGAGAGGATGGCGTGGAACAAAAGAAATTCTCCACGCGTGACGGCATGGGATTGACACTCCTGCGGTATGCGGGTCTGGTCACCGCCATCGTCACCAGCGAAGAGACGGAGATCGTCCGTCTGCGCGCAAAGAAACTGAGGATCCATAATCTGTATCAAGGGGTCCGCAATAAACTCAAAACGGTCGAAAAACTCAAAACGCGATACTCGCTGGAATGGGACGAGATCGCATATATCGGCGATGATGTGAATGACCTCGAAGTGATGGCGTTTGCAGGTTTCTCAGCAACACCGGCGGACGGAAGCCGATGGAACAAGCGGCTCGCTCATTACATCACCGAGCAAAAAGGAGGGGAAGGATGTGTCCGTGAGATCTGCGACATGATCCTGGAAGCACAGCATCTTGATAAGGATATTTTCCGGCTGTACAAGAAACAGTGACGCTCCAATCACTCATTACACTTTCTTCCCATTTCTTCACCGTACGGAAACAAGACGGTAATGGTGCATTTACGGTTTATTCACCCCTCGGTCATTCACAGATAACACTCACTCCGTACCTTTGTCTCCGTGAACAATCGATCGAATCTCTGGACACTTATCATTCGCTCAGCACCGCTCCTGACAGGAGCCCTCGTGCTTCTCTTCGTCTTCCGGAATATCGATCTCCGCGAAACGTTTGGTCTTGTATCCCGCATCGGATGGTTCGCTCCTCTCCTTTTGTCATTCTATTTGGCCGGTGCAATGTGCGACACCTTCGCGTGGAAGCTCCTCATTCGGCCGTCGGACGATCCGGTCCCCTTCTACCGGCTGCTGGTGATCCACCTCGCGGGCGAATCGTTCTACCGGATTCTGCCTGCCGGAGTGGTGGTGGGTGAATCGGTAAAGATCATCTTAATGAAGAAGTTCTCATCATTCGATACTCCCGAGATTATTTCCAGTCTCTTGATCCGAAAGATCCTTCTGGGTATCGCCCAGGCATTGTACATCGCGCTTGCTGTGATGACCGGGATCGTGCTCTTCAGCGGAGCGATGAATGGACTGCTTGCTGCTGGAGGACTTGTCTTGAGCTGTATCCTTCTGGCGTTATTCGGATTGACAGGATATTTTCTCTTCCGCGGAAATCTTGGCGCAACACTCTTCGATATGCTTGAGAAAATTCCTTCCGCCGCCGTGAAACAGTTCCTCGGTACACACAAAGCATCATTCACCGAAACGGACCGTGTCGTCAAAGATGCCGTCCTGCAGCGAAAGAGGGAAAGTATCATTGCCTGCCTTTTTTTCCTCTTCGGCTGGATGACCGAATTTTTAGAGACGTGGGCGATCCTTCTCTCGTTGAATGTTTCGGCAGAGGTCGGTTCCGCTTTGGTGATCGAACCGATCGTCTCTCTGCTCCGTTCGATCGTGTTCGTCATCCCGGCCGGAATCGGTGTGATGGACGCCGGTTACGCCGCTGCATTCCGCGGTCTTGACACGGTCACTGCCGGGACGTTCATCGCAGCATTTATTGTCATCAAACGTTCCAAAGAAATCTTTTGGGTGGTCATCGGCGTAATGCTGACTTCGATCCTGGGTGCCTTCAGTGAATCGCATTCGCATTTGGCTCAGAAGGCTCCAACGGTCATACATGACACGATCGCCGAACGCACATCAATTCCCTCTTCCTTATGAGAAAAAAGATCCTTTTCATCTGCGGTTCACGGAACCAAACGACCCAGATGCATCAAATCTCCGAACACCTTTCCGACGAGTTCGACTGCTGGTTCACGCCGTACTATGCGAGCGGTCATGTGGAATTCATGCGGCGAATCGGATTGACCGAGATGACGATCATGAGCCGACGATTTACCGAGCGGTGTCTGCAGTATCTCGAAGAGCATTCCCTTGCGGTCGATATTCGGGGGGAACTCCACCGGTATGATCTCGTGCTGACATGCGCGGACCTCGTCATCCCGAAGAACATCCGAAAAAACAAGATCATTCTTGTGCAGGAGGGAATGACCGATCCGGAGAATTGGGCGTACCATCTGGTAAAACTTCACTTGATGCCTCGATGGTCCGCCAGCACAGCCGCGATGGGGCTCAGCGATGCCTATGTTCGTTTCTGCGTTGCAAGCGAAGGGTACCGGGATCTTTTCATCCGAAAAGGGGTGAAACAGGATAAACTCGTTGTGACCGGCATACCGAACTTCGATCATTGTGCAAAGTTCATGAACAATGATTTTCCACACAAAAATTTTGTCCTGGTCTGTACATCCGATTCCCGGGAGACGGTAAAATTTGAGGACAGGAAAAGGGTGATCCTTGATGCAGTGAAGAAAGCAAACGGCCGTCTGCTGATCTTCAAACTCCATCCCAATGAGAATGTGAAACGGGCCACGGAAGAGATCAACACCTATGCGCCGGATGCCCTCGTCTTCTCCTCCGGCAGCGCGGAAGAGATGATCGCCAATTGCGACGTTCTTATTACTCAGTATTCCTCCACTGTCTATGTCGGTTTGGCGCTCGGCAAAGAAGTGTATTCCAACTTTCCCATTGAGATGCTCAAGCGTCTGACTCCGATCCAGAATAATTCCGCCGCACGGAATATTGCGGAGGTCTGCCGTGAAGTCATCGATCTGCCGTACACAAACATCCTCCATTTCCGGCGGAACACGGTGAGGCCGTTGCGGAGATTGTTCGGCGCACGCTATTCGCCCGCATTGCTGAAACTCCTTCCGAGGAACGCATGAAGACATTGATCATCATTCAGGCCCGCACCGGCTCGACGCGGCTCCCGAACAAGGTGCTGCTTCCGCTCGCGCACGCACCGCTGCTGCAGCGCATGATCGAACGGGTGCAGTCCATCTCGAGTCCGGCGGAGATCATCGTTGCCACGACCACAGACCGGAACGATGATCCGATCCGGGACCTCTGCCGAACGATCGGCGTACAATGTTTCAGCGGACATCCGACCGATCTGTTGGACCGTCATTTTCGTGCAGCGCAACAGGAACACGCGGACCTCGTGGTGAAGATCCCGTCGGACTGTCCTTTGATCGATCCCGCCGTGATCGACCGCGTGCTGCGGTTCCGGAATGAATCGGGCCGCCGTTATGATTATGTCGGCAACCTGCATCCGGCAACGTATCCGGACGGCAATGATGTGGAAGTGATGACGTTTGAAGCTCTCGAGACTGCGTGGCGTGATGCCCGAAAGAATTATGAACGCGAACACACAACTCCGTATCTCTGGGAACATCCGGAATTATTCTCGCTGGGAAATGTGGAGTGGGAACTCGAATTGAATTATTCCATGACACACCGATGGACGATCGATTTTCCCGAAGACTACGAATTCATTAAACGGGTCTACAATGAATTATGGGAACCTCGGCGTCCGCATTTTTCTCTGCAGGAAATTCTGGCGCTGGTAACGCTGAAACCGGAGATCCATAGGATCAACGCGCGCTACGCAGGAGTGAATTGGTACCGACACCATATTGGTGAACTGCTCACAGTCTCAGTGTCTGAGACGAAACAACTCAATTAAAGGATTATGAACGAACAACGAACGATCGAACTCGAACTGCTGGCGCTCCGCGTGCGGGAGCATATCATCGGGATGGCGACCAACGGCGGCTGTTTTATCGGAGCATCCCTCTCCTGCGCCGATCTGCTGGTCTATCTGTATTCCGAGACCTTGAATATTTCTCCGGCAACCCTGAATGATCCGGCACGGGATTATCTCCTTCTTTCGAAAGGACATGATGTTCCCGCGCTGTACGGAACGTTCGCGGAATTGGGATTCATCGAAAAGAGCCGCCTTGCCCATCACTTGAAGACCAACGACTCCATCTACTGGCATCCCAACCGAAATGTACCAGGAGTGGAATTCCATTCCGGGTCGCTCGGTCATCTGCTGTCGGTCGGGATCGGGATCGCAATGGACATCAAAATGAAACAGGGGAACGGCCGCGTCTTCGTGGTGCTCGGAGACGGCGAATTGAACGAAGGATCCATCTGGGAAGGTCTGCTGGTGGCCGCGGCGCACAAACTGGACAATCTGGTGATCATCGTCGACCGGAATGAATTCCAGGCGAATATCCGCACCGAGGAACTGATCCCGCTGGAATCGATCGATAAAAAATTCAAGGCGTTCGGTTGCTGGGTGAAACGGATCAATGGACATGATTTTGAACACATGGAGCAGACATTCTCGCGGCTGCCCTTCAGCGCGGAACAGCCGAGCGTGATCATCGCCGACACCGTCCGCGGAAAAGGACTGCCGAGCATTGAACGGCGGGCGGACCGATGGTTCGTCAACTTCACGGCGGAAGAAGTGGAAATGCTCCTCGATGAATTGCATGGAGAAAAGGAAAGCATCCTGACCTCCGAAACATTAATGGTGAGATGAATAATGACGTACGAAGAGAAACTGCAGGAGATCGCTTCACGGGATGAACGGCTCGTGGTAATGACCGCCGAGAACCGCGCTGCGATCCGCTCTCTGCCGAAAATATTGGGGAACCGCTTCATCGATGTCGGCATCACCGAACAGACCATGATCGGTGCGGCGGCAGGATTGGCGCTCCGCGGCCGCGTGCCGGTCGTGCACGCGCTTGCAACATTCTTAACCATGAGGGCATTCGAGTTCATCCGGACGGATGTCGGCATCGGAAATCTTCCGGTGAAACTCGTCGGCGGTGTTCCGGGATTCCTCTCGGAGGCGAACGGACCGACCCATCAAGCGATCGAGGATATCTCTCTGATGCGCGGCATTCCCAATATGAAGGTCTTCTGTCCCGCCGATCATGACGAACTCGTTGCGGGTCTTCCGGTGATCGTTGACGATCCCTCACCGTGGTACGTCCGATACTCCGCACTGCCGGCGGCGGAAAAGCACTACGAACCGTTCGCCGTCGGAACAGCGGAGGTGATTGGCGACGGTATGGATATCGCTTTCATCACCTACGGATTCATGAACCGCGAAACATGGCAGGCAAAACGGATCCTGGAAAAAAAGGGATTCTCCGTCCGATTCATCAATCTGCGGACGGTGAAGCCGATCGACGAACAGGCGATCATTTCTGCGGCAAAGGAATGTGCGCTTCTTGTCACTGTCGAGGATCATTTGATCACGGGGGGACTCTATTCTATCGTTGGAGAGATATTTCTGAAGCATGCAATGACGGCGTATGTGCTTCCCATTGCGCTCGAACACCGCTGGTTCACCCCCGCATTGCTCCCGGACGTGCTCACGGCAGAAGGATTCACTGCTGAACAGATCGCTGCAAAAGTGATCGCTCATCTCAATCAACTGGAACAAGGGATCGACTTCCGAATATTGGAGTCGCAGGTCGAACCGATCATTTAAAATGAAGGAGTATCATGAACACTGTCAGGTTCAATGAAGAGTTTCCCGCCATCGAACAGTCGGACGCTCTGTACCGACGCGCACTCGGCCTGATCCCCGCCGGCACACAGACGCTGGCAAAGGGTCCCGGTCAATATGTAAAAGGGGTTGCACCGAAATATCTTGTCAAAGGGAAAGGTTCCCATGTCTGGGATGCGGACGGGAATGAATTTCTTGATTATACCATGGGTGTCGGCCCGCTGTCGCTCGGATACAGTTACGGTCCGGTGAATGATGCCGTCAAACGGCAGCTGGAGGATGGCATCACCTTTTCGCTGATGCATCCGCTCGAAGTAGAGGTGGCGGAACTGATCCGAACGGTCGTTCCCAATGCTGAACATGTCCGGTTCAGTAAGACCGGTTGTGATGTGACGACCGCCGCGGTCCGCCTTGCCCGTGCATTCACCGGAAGGAACAACGTGCTCTGCTGCGGATATCACGGCTGGCACGATTGGTATATCGGCGTCACGGACAGGAATGCGGGGATCCCTCAGCAGACGCGTGATACCACTCATACGTTCAGTTACAACGACATTCAATCCGTGATCGATTCGATCGACAAAGACACCGCATGCATTATTCTCGAACCGACCGTCTTCGAAGCTCCCAAAGATAATTTTTTGCACAAGCTGAAAGAGATCTGTGTTCAGAACGGCACACTGCTGATCTTCGACGAGATGTGGACCGGTTTCCGTCTTGCTGTCGGCGGTGCGCAGGAATATTTCGGCGTGAAGGCCGATCTTGCATGCTTCTCCAAAGCGGTCGCCAACGGCATGCCGCTTTCCATCCTCACCGGCAGAGCGGATGTGATGCAGCTGCTGGAGAAGGAGGTCTTCTTCTTCACCACATTCGGCGGAGAGGCACTCTCCCTCGCGGCGGCGCAGTCGACCATCCATGAATTGATCGAACGCCGTGTTCCGGAGTACCTCACTGCTCAGGGCACCATGCTGAAGAACGGTTTCAATCAGATCGCGGATGAATGCGGGGTCTCCTTCGCCCGCTGTTCCGGATTCGGCTGCCGCACGATCGTCACGTTCGATTCCGCATTTGGAAATCCTTTGGAAATGAAATCATTGGTCCAGCAGGAACTGATCAAACGGGGGATACTCTGGACCGGATTCCATAATATGAGCCTCTCCCATTCCGATGCCGATATCGAATACACGCTCTCTGCGTACCGGCAGATCCTGCCGATATTGAAATCCGCTGTGGACCGCAAGTCTGTCCTCTCCCTTCTCCGCGGTGAACCGGTCGAGCCGGTATTCCGGAAGACAAGCAATTTCAACATGAAACCGAAGAAGGTGGTATGATGACGGAGCTATTTTCCCTCTCCAATAAAGTCGCCGTTGTCACCGGTGCGCTCGGTCTGATCGGCAGGCAGCATTGCTACGCACTGGCCGAGGCCGGCGCCCACGTTGTGGCAACGGATTTGAACGGCGATGCGTGCGTTGAATTCGCACACGAATTGAATCTGAACACCGGTGCGACAACAATGGGAGTCGGTGCCGACATCACTCAGCGGCAGTCGGTGGAGAATCTCCGATCAAGCATTCTGGATTTCTTTGAATACATCGACATTCTCGTGAACAATGCTGCAATCAATGATAAGTTCGAATCGCCGGAATCCGCTGCCGAACAGTCGAAATTCGAATCCTATCCGATCGAACTATGGCAGCGTTCGTTCGATGTGAATGTCACCGGAATGTTCCTCTGTTCCCAGATCATCGGATCGGTGATGGCGGCACGCGGGACCGGCAGCATCATCAATGTTGCTTCCACGTACGGACTCGTCGCGCCGGATCAATCCCTCTATCGCCGCCCCGACGGCTCACAGCCGTTCTTCAAATCCCCTTCCTATCCCGCAACAAAAGGTGCTGTCATCTCCTTTTCAAAATATCTCGCCGCGTATTGGGGGAACAAAGGGGTGCGTGTGAATACGTTGTGCCCCGGCGGAGTTCAGGCAGGACAGGAAGCATACTTTGTGAAGAACTATTCCGCAAGGACTCCTCTGGGTCGTATGGCGGAGCCGACGGATTACAAAGGAGCGCTGGTCTTTCTCGCAAGCGACGCATCACAGTATATGACCGGAGCAGATCTTATTGTAGACGGCGGGTGGACCGCCTGGTAGCGATCATAACAATATATATCAATCACATCACTTTTTGTATGGAGATCACCTATGAGCAATAAAATACAGATCGGTAACCGTACTGTCGGCGACGGAGAACCGGTGTTCATTATCGGCGAGATCGGGATCAATCACAACGGATCGATGGAGACCGCTAAGAAACTGATCGACGGAGCTGCTCTTGCAGGGTGCGATGCGGTGAAATTCCAGAAGCGGACCCCCGAATTGTGCGTACCGAAAGAACAGCGCGACATCATCCGCGAAACGCCGTGGGGAAAGATGACCTATTTGGAATACCGATACATGGTGGAGTTCGGAAAGGAACAGTATGAAGAGATCGACCGGTACTGCAAAGACCGGAAGATCCTCTGGTTCGCATCCTGCTGGGATGAAGAATCGGTCGAGTTCATCGAACAGTTCGACCCGGTCTGCTACAAAGCAGCATCGGCGGCATTGACCGATATTTCTTTGTTGAAGAAAAAGCAGTCGACGGGAAAACCGCTCTTCCTTTCTACCGGAATGTCGGACCAGATGGAGATCGAAAACGCCGTGAGGGAACTCGGTGTAGAGAACATTCTCATCGCTCATTCCACATCGACCTATCCGTGTCCTCCCGAGGAATTGAATCTGCGGATGATCAAGACATTGAAAGAGAAATATCCGGAGTGCCCCATCGGATATTCGGGACATGAGACCGGACTTTCCACCACATGGGCGGCAGTCGCACTGGGCGCAACATTCGTGGAACGGCATATCACGCTGGACCGGGCAATGTGGGGGAGCGATCAAGCCGCGTCCGTTGAGATCGGCGGATTGATCCGGCTCGTCTCTAATATCCGCGATATCGAGAAAGCATTCGGGGACGGTGTGAAGAAGGTGTACGACAGCGAACTCGGACCGAGAAAGAAACTCCGCAGAGTTCGGGAGTCGATCGCGGCATGATCGGCCTCGAAATACTTTCACCGGTGATCATCATCGTTTCGGCGCTCATCCTGATCGTGTGTGAACGAACTCTTCCTTACTCAGAAGGTCAGCCGTTGTTCCGAAAAGGTTTCTGGACCGATCTCGGCATGTATACCATCTTTCAAAGCTATGTGCTCAGCTGGGTGATCTTCGGATTCATTCATTGGCTGGACGGACAGACCGGTCTCTCCGGGTTTCAGATCATTTCTGCATGGCCGGTGTGGCAGCAATTCCTGCTGTTCCTCATCACGCATGATCTCTATATCTATCTGTTCCATCGCTGGCAGCACCGGAACCGGTATCTCTACCGTATCCACGAAGCACATCATTCCGTCGGCGATGTGGATTGGCTCGCCGGCGCCCGCTCTCATTCACTGGAGATCGTCGTCAATCAGACCATCGAGTTCCTTCCGATCATCCTGCTCGGTGCCGCCCCCGAAGTGGTGCTGATCAAAGGGATCGTCGACGTAGTGTGGGGAATGTATATCCACTCCAACATCAATGTCCGCTCAGGCGCACTGCAGTATGTGATCAACGGACCGGAGATGCACCGCTGGCATCATTCAAAAGTGAAAGGAAACAGCATAAATTTCTCCACCAAGTTCGCTCTGTGGGACTGGATGTTTGGAACTGCCTACCTCCCGCGTCCGCAGAAACCGGACTCCTATGGACTATCCAACCGGAACTTTCCAAAAGGGTACTTTGCTCAGCATTGGTTCGCATTCCGATCGTTCCACAAAAAGAATTCTGAGCAAGTCTCCGAATGACAGCGCTCATCTTCTTCATCTGGTTATTTCCGGGATCGGAGACGGAACTCATTGTGTCAGGGGACCGTTTGTTCCGCGATTTGCGATATGCCGAAGCCATTCAATTTTATTCCCGATCCATCGAACAGAACAATCAGAACGGTGAAGCGTACTGGCGCGCTGTCCGCGCGTACATCTGTCTGGGGGACATCAGTACGGGGGAACTGCAGAAGCGATACTACCGCGATGCATACGATCTTTCACGGAAGGGACTGATTGCAGATTCGATGAATTCCAATATACAGTGCTGGTATGCTGTTGCCATGGGATATCAGGCATTGGAGGAAGGAAGCAGACGGAAGGTGGAACTCTGTAATTCCATCAAACAGTCACTCGAACGGGCTATTGAACTCGATCCGAACAATGATGTTGCGTATTCCATCTTCGGAACTTTCTACCGCGCTCTCGGAAATATCAGCTGGTTCGAGCGTCAGCTCGCCGATCTTCTGCTCGGCGGATTACCCCGGGGCGGATACAGGGAAGCCGAGTCTATGCTGTTGAAGGCGGTCCGTATCGCCCCCGACATCATTCGTCACCGGTACGAACTTGGACTTGTTTATTTTGAATCGGGGCAAAGAGAAAAAGGAATGAAAGCATTTACTGACGCTCTCCTTTTACCGCAGACCCTGGCAAGCGATCGGGAACGCATTCTTGACATGAAGAAGCGTCTGTCGCACTAATCTCTCCCTCGTTGCTCACTTCTTTCCCATATACACCAGCGTCACACCGCATTGCCGCGCATATTCGGTGATCCGCTCGTCACGGTAGAACTCCTTGAAATACACTTTCCGGATGCCGGAATTTGCGATCAGTTTGAAACAGGTAAGACAGGGGGATGCGGTCACATAGATCTCCGCTTCATCGATGCGGACGCCGTGCTTTGCCGCCTGCGCGACCGCATTGGCTTCGGCGTGGACGGTGCGGACACAGTGATCATTCTCCATATCGTGTCCGACGATGTCGCAGTGCGGAGCGCCGCGGAGACTCCCGTTATATCCGGTGGAGAGGATCGTCTTGTCGCGGACGATCACCGCTCCGACATTCTTCCGGCTGCAGGTGCTGCGCGTGGCCACCTGATCCGCAATGTTCATAAAATATTCGTGCCACGAAACACGTTGATCGCTCATACATTCTCCGATAATGGTTTAACTGTAGGACGAAGCGTTTACCCGCCAGTCATGGTGAGCGAGCACCAAGTTTTATTAAAAGCGAGTCGAACCATGGCGGGTCGCTTCGTCCTACAGTATTATTTAATGAACTGCATACTCTTCGTTTCGATCCGTCCGTTGAACCGCAGCTGATAGAAATAGATGCCGCTGCTCATATTCTGTCCGTTGAATTGCACCGAATGCCTCCCTGCATCCTGCTCTCCGTCTGCCAGCACCGACGCTTCCCTCCCCAGCACATCGTATACTTTCAGCGACACGACTCCGGCGTTCGGTAATTCATACGCAATGGTCGTCGTCGGATTGAACGGATTGGGATAATTCTGTCCGAGCAGGTACTGCTGAGGGGTTGTCCCCGCAATTGATACGGAGGTCACTTCGCTTGTATCCTGAAGATAGAGATCGATCCCTTTCAGGATGGCGCGAGCTGTGCTGTCGAATTTCGATGCGGAGACACAGTTACCGTCCTCGTACGTCATCGCCATGATCTTCTCTTTGTGATTGCTCCAGCACCAGCTTTCCGGATACTGCAGCGCGGGGGCGCTTGTCCAACTGACGAAGTACGTGTACGGTTCGATGGCATTCGGAAAACTTCCGCGCACGTAATTAATGAACCGCCGTTCCAGCGCGGCGAACACCGGCGAGGTCCCGCCCGGTGCATGGTACACAAAATACCGTTTGCATGAATATGCGGAATGAAGATTGAGCATCATCTTCATCGGATTTGGTTTTGTCATCAGCTGCTGGAACTGCGACCGCAGCACGAGCACTTCCTTCTGCGGAGAGGCGTTGTTCCAGTTACTTTCGATATCGATCATGTTCGCATTCTCTCGCGCGTTCCCGAGTTCCACACCGTCCGGATTGTACATCGGCATGATGTTGAAGATATACCGCTGCCGGAGCATCCTCGCAAAATCGGTACCCGCGAGCAGCATCTTGATCATCTCGTTCACCACCCACGTCCCCTGCACCTCTCCCGGATGCGTCCGTGCATGCATCCACACACGCTGCCGTTTATTCAAAGGATCAGCGGATGTATCGGTGATCGAAATGAGATACAATGTTCTGTTCTGAACCGACGCTCCGACGGAATCCACTGCAGCGAACGGACTGAGATCCCATTGCTCCAGGTCGAATTTCAATGTATCGTAGCCGTATCCCCAGTTCCCGGAAGCGGCGAGCCGGAACTCTTCGGAGGTTGTGTCGGGATACCCGCATGGATCGACGGACAGAATCTGTTGGGAATGCAGCCGCGGAGCTAGCAGCAGGATCAGAAGCGGCAATGAAGAAAGAATTTTCATGGGAGAAACGTTTTCACAGTGACGAATTGTGGGTCATGGTTGAACAAATCTACACATATTTTTGTTGGAAGATTCATAGAAATTTAATGCTTCTTCGGTTCAATAATTCTGTATTTTCCATCATCGGCATATCGGGATAATATTATGAATATCGGCATCATCGGCGCAGGCAACATCGGCGGCACACTCGGCAGGATCTGGTCCGCCAAAGGACACACGGTCATTTTCGGCGTACGGAATCCCCTCGCACCCCGCGTGCAGACGGTGCTGGAGGAATCGGAACACCGTGCCTCCGCTGTTCTCATCAAAGAAGCGGCGCTCCGGTCGGATGTGATCGTTCTTGCCACACCGTGGGAAGCGGTCGGCGAGGTGGCTTTCCAGCTCGTCGGGATCACCGGGAAGATCCTGGTGGACTGCACCAATCCGGTCAAACCGAATTCCGAATGGCCGCTGGCGCAGGGTAACTCCGCCGCCGAAGAGATCGCAAAGCGGCTCCCGGGTTTCCGCGTAGTGAAGGCGTTCAACACGCTCGGCGCTGCGAATCTGTCCGATGTCACGTTCGGCACAATGCACGCCGACGCGTTCATCTGCGGTGACGATGCGGAAGCGAAACAGATCGTCGCCGGTCTTGCGAAGGAGATCGGATTCGATTCCGTGGATGTCGGCGGGCTCCGCAGCGCGGAGATGCTCGAATCGCTCGCAAAGTTGTGGATCACCCTCGCCTACCATCAGGGGATCGGTCCGAACATCGCTTTCAAACTCCTTCACAAATGATGCATGAATGTTTCTTCCGGTATCTGTGGCGCGCCGCGCGTTCCGGACCAACCTCCTGAATGATCTTCTCTGGATCTCATTCTTCATTGCCTCTCTTCGCCGGAAACGGAAAATTTCAACGTAACAAGTGCTTGTGGTTTTTCCGATAAACTTCTACCTTAGCGTACTATCCCCGCAGCACATGCATACTCTATTCCTATTCTTTTGAATGAAAGGAACTCCGCCATGATCCTTGATCATCTCTCCCGTGCAGAAAAATATTTCAATACTCATCCCAGTTTCAAACATGCGTTCGATTATCTCCGAACCACGGACCTTCGCTCCCTGCCGGAAGGACGCTACGACATCGAAGGGGATGATATCTATTTGATCATTGCCGGGGACCACGCAGGAAAGGAACGACGGAAACTTGAGACACACCGGAAGTATATCGACATCCAGCTCTCCATCTCCGGATCATTCCCTCTGGAGTGGCACGATATCGACTCCTGCAGGAATGTGGCGATGGAATATAATGCGAAGGATGATGTGACTTTTTACAATGATCCCCCTCTGTTCACGGTCCATCTTGCATCGGATATGTTCGCCGTCCTCTTCCCCGAGGATGCCCACGCGCCGCAGCCGCCGGCGGAGAACGTCAAAAAAGCGATCGTGAAAGTAGCGGTGTGATCGATGGAGTTTCAGCTGACACATTCCCTTCTTCGTCCCTGGAAACTCGGCGACGAACCGTCCCTGGAAAAACATGCCAACAACCGCAAGGTGTGGATCAACGTCCGCGACCATTTTCCCCATCCCTACACGCGCGGCGATGCGATGCGCTGGGTGCAGCATGCATCGTTGTATCTTCATGAGACCGTCTTCGCGATCACGGTGGACGGACTGGCCGTGGGAAGTATCGGACTGGTGACGAAGGATGATGTGTACCGGAGATCGATGGAGATCGGATATTGGATCGGCGAGGAATACTGGGGACGCGGGATCGTATCGGAAGCGGTCGGAGCGGTGACGCAGTACGGCTTTGAACGGTTCGACATCGTCCGCATCTATGCCGACGTGTTCGACTGGAACAAAGCCTCCGCCCGCGTGCTGGAAAAGAACGGATATCTTCTGGAAGCGCGGCTGAAACGGGCTGTGGTGAAGGACGGACTGATCACGGATGCGCTTCTGTATGCACGGACCATTTGAATGAACTCTGAATTGATCATACCGTCGGTGATCTTTGTCTGCACCGGACTGCTGCTGGTCGGACTCGCCGTTCCTCTCATCCGCAGGCGGATCCCGCCGAATCATCTGTACGGATTCCGCGTGCCGGAGGCATTCTCCTCCGATGCCGTTTGGTACGATGTCAATGAATATTCCGCACGGCTGCTTCGGTCGCTCGGTCTTCTCGTGATCGCTGCAGTTCCGATATTGCTGGTGTTGGATCTGAATGAATTGTATTTTGGACTGGTCATGACCGCCCTCCTGCTGATCGGCGTCATCACCATGGTCATCCGCTCCTTACTCCATCTTCAACAATTGATGAAAAAATGAAACCCTGGAAAACTCTCTCCCGCACCACCATCCTCGACCACAGTAAATGGCTGAAAGTGGAGGATCACTCGATCGAACTTCCGGACGGCAGGATCCTGGAACATTGGAGCTGGCTCGTCTCGCCGGATTATGTGAACGTGGTCGTGCAGGATGAGGATGAGAATTTTGTCTGCTTCCGGCAGACAAAGTACGCGGCGGACGGCATCTCCTTCGCGCCGATCGGCGGATATCTCGAACCGAACGAGGATCCGCTCTCCTGCGCCAAACGTGAACTGCGCGAAGAACTCGGATACGAAGCACGTCAGTGGATCTCCCTTGGTACATTCCCGTGCGACGGCAATCACGGCAACGGCTTTGCCCATCTCTATCTTGCCTGCGAAGCGCATCAGGTCGGCGAGATCATTGCGGACGATCTGGAGGAACAGGAGATCGTCATCCTCACGCGCGCCGAGATGATGCAGGCGCTGCTGGACGGTCAATTCAAAGTGCTCTCATGGTCGACTGCAGTGGCACTGTCGCTCTTTCATGTTTAAATACCAAGGATCCCATGAGAACCATTGATCGTATGAAAAATGAAACAATCCATGTTGTGATGCTGTGCTGCACCGTATTATTCCTTTCATCGTGTTCAGCTTTCCAGCCGCATGCTGACGTTCCATCAAATGATATTATCGCCGAGGGTCTTTTCACCGGAAGCATCGAAGGTCCTGCATTCGATCGTGACGGGATCCTGTATGTTGTGAACTTTGGACGGAACGGAACGATCGGCGCTGTGGATGGCAACGGAAATGCCTCCATGTTCGTGGAACTTCCGGCGGGGAGCGTCGCCAACAGCATCAAATTCAATTCGAAGGGGGAGATGCTCCTGGCGGATTATCCGATGCACAACGTGCTGAAAGTATCGATGAAGACCAAGGAAGTCTCCGTGCATGCCCACAATGCGTCGTTCAATCAGCCGAACGACCTCTGCATTAACTCCCGCGATCAGCTCTTCGCCTCTGATCCGCACTGGAAAACCGACACCGGCAAACTCTGGCGTATCGATCCGGACGGTGCATCGCATCTTCTGGAGGATTCGATGGGAACAACGAACGGCATCGAGCTGAGTCCGGACGAACGGACCCTCTATGTGAATGAAAGTATCCAACGGAATGTATGGAAATATAGCGTGGATGAAGCCGGAAATATCTCTGGCAAGACCTTGCTGCACCGTTTCGACGATTTCGGGATGGACGGAATGAAATGTGACAGGGATGGGAATCTCTATATTACGAGGTACGGTAAAGGGAGCATCGCTGTTCTCTCTCCCGGCGGCTCACTGCTGCGCGAGATCCGTTTGAAAGGGAAGAACTGCAGCAATCTCGTCTTCGGCGGTCCGGAAGGAAAGGACGTGTTCGTCACTATGCAGGACCGTAAGATCATCGAACATTTCGTCAACGACATACCTGGTAAAACGTTCTTGAAATAACCGAACGATCATTGAGAGTCGTCATTTCGGATCCCGATGTTGAATATTTGGTGTGCCGGATATCGGGTTGAGGAATGGAATGGGACAAGCGATCTGATGCAGCATTCAGAGTGCTCGCCTGCCGAATGGTACTGATCATGGGCTCATACGGGAGTTCAATCACTAAAAATATTTATCCGAAGAATCTGATATGAAATATTCTCTTTTTTTCTTCACATTCATCTCTCTTCTCTCCGCGCAGACGTTCGAATCGGTCATCCGCCGTCTGGAACAGACGCCGCTCGAACAGCGGAAGAGGATCATCGAACAGTATCTCAATACCAAGCGGATCTCACCCATCGTTGAGCAGGATTCGCTGCTCCATTTTGTACTGTACGGAGCGGCCGACTCCGTCTCCGTGATCGGCAATCTGCAGAATTGGGTGCGGCAGAACCCGTTGACGAAGATCGAATGCGGAGAATATTCGTTCTTTTATCGGACCTTCACCGTCCCGCCGGATGCCCGGTTGGATTATCAGCTCGTCATCAACGGCAAAACGATGACCGATCCGCAGAATCCGCGCATCACCCCGAGCGGCTTCGGTCCGCACTCCGAAGTGCGAATGCCGAAATTCATCCCCTCCCCGTATTTGATGTATCGAAGCGATATCCCGCACGGCACCATCGATTCACTGGCGCCGATGTCGGCTGTCCCGACCCCTCTCAGGCATTACATCACCGCACGCCGTCCGATCAAGATCTATCGTCCGGCGGGATACGACACGCTGTCCGCTCTTCCGGTGGTGTATATCCATGACGGATTCGAAGCGATCGATTATGCTTTTGTTCCGATCACGCTGGACAATCTTATTGCGGATGGGAAGATCCCGCCTGTCCTCGCAGTCTTCATTCCTCCGGTGGACCGGTTTGCAGAATATTCCGGTAACCGGAAAGATCAATTCGTCTCCTATCTTGCGGGCGAGATCGTACCGTTGATTGATTATCTGTACCGGACGGACCCCGCTCCGGAAAAGCGTGCGATGACCGGCATTTCCGCCGGCGGACAGATCTCCCTGTATACGGTACTGAAACGGCCTGATGTTTTTCTGAAGGTCGGCGGTCAATCCTCCTCGCTCCCCTCTTCGCTCCGTTTCCTCGCGGAACAGCAGGCGCGTTCAAACCGGCTCCCTCCGCAGATGAAATTGTATCTGGATTGCGGAAGATATGATATCATTGACGGAGAACCGGGCGCCGGAGGGACCGATTTTCTGAGCGAACACCGGTCATTCAGCGATCTGCTCTCATCACTTCGCATACCGCACTATTATAAGGAAGTCAACGACGGCCATGAATGGGCCAGTTGGCGCGAACGGATGCCGGAAATGTTCATCTACTTCTTCGGGAATTGATCATGACACAACTCTCTGAACGGAAACAGCAGTTGGTGAAAGCGCAGGAAAAAGCGGAAAGACTGTTCCGCGAGATCGAACTGCGCGGACTCATCACCGCCGCAAAATCTGAAAAGGTGCTCAACGACGAGGTGTATGAACTGGCATTCGAGATGTTCGGCATCCGGAAATACTGGCACAAACGGATCGTCCGTGCCGGAAAGAATACGCTCCTTCCCTACCGCGAGAATCCGCCGGATCTGATCATTCAGACCGACGATATTCTCTTCTTTGATTTCGGTCCGGTGTTCGAGGATTGGGAAGCGGATTTCGGCAGGACATATGTACTCGGCACCGATCCTCAGAAGAGCAAATTGCGCGATGATATCGAGTCCGCTTGGTATGAAGGAAAAAAATATTATGACGCTCACGGCTCCGAACTGACCGGCGCACAGTTCTATCAATTCATCTCTTCCCTCGCGCCGAAGTACGGATGGGAATTCGGGAACATTCACTGCGGTCATCTGATCGGGAATTTTCCGCATGAACATATTCTCGGCGATGAGGAGCATAATTATCTCCACCCGAACAACCACATCAAACTCTCCGAGCTCGATATCCAGGGGAATCCCCGTGACTGGATCCTGGAGGTCCACTTCATCAATAAAGAACGGACCTTCGGCGGATTCTTCGAACAGCTTCTTTCTGTCTAACAATAGAACACGGGAAAAGCGGAAAGAACGCCTGCTCCAAAGGAGTCCTTCTGACCTGCCCTCCTGCGGTCTACGACTCGTAGAGCGGGTAAACCGCAGGCAGGGATCGCCACAGATAATTCATTTTATCGAATCGTTCGCTTTGAGCGAACGGTTCGATGATTAATCTCATCCGTGTGCATCCCCTTTTTCCGTGTCATCCGTGTTCTATTAGAACCTATCTTGTATATATGTTTTAGAGTCTTATTTTTGTTGTTCAAAACGCAACAATGGAACCAATAAGCCTGAAGCCTGTCTTCAGTAAAAAACACGTTTTTGAGATAAGGCCG
>CALRIY020000050.1:0-26059 GCA_943364975.1 Synechococcus sp. UW140 | reverse complement strand
GCCGGAAATGAGTCGGGATTGATTGCGTATTATCGATTTGATGAGAATACCGGAACCACGGCGTACGACAATTCCGGCAACAACAGGAACGGGACACTGACGAACGGACCGGTATTTGCAGCCTCAACAGCGCTCATCGGAACACCGGCGTATTCTGTCTCATCGTCGTCCAAAGCGTTTGGTTCTCTGCAGGTCGGCACGGCCACGACGGACAGTGTCACCATTTCCAATACCGGCGGCGGACTGTTGAATATTGGTACGATCACATCCGGTAATGCTGCGTACACCATCACACCGTCCAACGTTGCTGTCCGTCCCTCATCCAGTCAAAAATTCTATATCACCTTCCTTGCACCGGCACCGGCGGCGGCGCAGAACACATCGCTCTCCGTTCCGCATAACGCTGCCGGTTCTCCCGGCAGCGTCTCCATCACCGGCACAAGCGTGTTTCAGGCGGCATCGACTACCGGAAACGGACTGACATTCACCGGAACATCAAAATTTGTCGATATCCCATCCAATGCCGCGCTTTCATCCTCGTCCTTCACCGTTGAAATGTGGATAAAAATCGGTGCGACATGGGGATGGAGCGGAGTGATCGATAAGGGAAGAAACACAGGCAATAATTGGTTTATCCTTACCACGAACTCCGGCGTCGGTCAGGCGCAGGGTATCACGTTCGGGATGCAGGGGGGGACGGAATTAGTGAACATTTGGGGAGATAACGGCTGGCATCACATCGCCGCAACATTCGACGGCAGCACTCAGCGGTTATATGTGGACGGTGTGCTCACCGGTGGATTCGCTGGAGTAACATACACACCCACCAATGATCTCATCCGAATCGGCGGACGGCAGGATACATCGGTCTATTCATTGAATCCGTTCAACGGCAACCTCGATGAGGTCCGTTTGTGGAATGTCGCTCGAACAGAGTCGGAAATTCGGGCAAGTTATTCATCGCGCGCAGGAAATGAAACAGGTCTTGTGTCATATCTCCGCTTTGATGAATCGTCCGGCACAACAGCATACGATGCCACGGGGAACGGACGGAACGGAACATTGGTAAACGGTCTGACCAGAATGATTCCGTCGACCGCCACGGTCGGGAGTCCTGTCTATTCAACCTCGGCCTCATCAAAAAATTTCGGCAACATTTATCTTTCCAACAGCCGCATGGACAGTGTCACCATTTCCAATACAGGTAACGGCGCGCTTAACGTATCTGCCATCTCCTCCAACAATGCGCAGTTCACCGTTTCCCCTTCCACATTGAATATTGTGAGCGGCGGTTCTGCAAAACTGTATATCACTGTATTGCCGACAGCATTAGGAGTTCAGAGCGGAACAATTTCGTTAACGCACAACGGTGCCGGATCTCCTTCAACCATTTCAGTATCGGCAACGGCAATTGTTCCGGTGATCTCTTCGTTCGCTCCGTCAAGCGGACCGGTCGGCACATCCGTCGTTCTGAGAGGCAGCGGTTTCAGTTCAATACCGGCGAACAATACTGTGTATTTTGGAGCGACGAAAGGTACCGTAACAGCATCAACTGATACATCCATTAGTGTCACTGTCCCTTCCGGTGTCACGTATGCACCGATCACTGTAACAACAAACAATCTGCAGGCGCACTCCAGGAACGGATTCATCGTTACGTTCACAACAAGCAATTCGATCACCACAGGTTCATTCGCTTCGAACCAATCGGTCACCGCTCCGAACAGCGGCTACGGCATGACCTTCAGCGATATCGACGGCGATGGAAAACCGGACGCAGTTCTGGGAATCCAAACGACCAATGGATTGAGCATCCTGCGAAATACGGGAAGCGCCGAAACCGTCAGCTTTGCAACGGCGGTCAATTTTGCGACAGGTTCAAGCGGACTTGATGTCGCAGCCGGTGATCTGGACGGTGACGGGAAACCGGATGTGGTAGCAGTAAAACAATCCGCTGGATTCTCCATCTTCAGAAATACCAGCACCTCGGGATCAGTCTCATTTGCGACACGCATTGACTCAGCGCTGAGTTTGGCTCACGGCGCAGCGATCGGCGATCTGGACGGCGACGGAAAACCGGAACTTGTTGTGGTGAACAATTCCGGTCCTTCCGTACGGATCTATAAGAACAGCAGCACGCCCGGAACGATCACGCTGACTTCAGTTCTTTCCGTAACGACCGGATCCGGTCCGCGCGAAGCGCATCTGATCGATTTTGACGGTGACGGAAAACTGGACATTGCCACGAATAACTTCTCCGGCGGAACGGTCTCTGTTCTGCGGAATACCAGCACCGTTGGCTCATTCTCCTTTGAAACCAAATTGGACCTTTCCGGCGCATCCAGCACATTCGGTATCGCAGTCGGCGATCTCACCGGCGATGGAAAACCAGAAGTCGTTTCCGGCGGCTCAACTGTTCGAGTCTATCATAATACCAGTACATCTGGAGCAGTATCTTTTGCCGGTGTTGTTACGTTCTCGGCGAACGCAGACAGGACGGTCACCATCGGTGATTTCAGCGGGGACGGAAAACCGGATATTGCCTCTGTCGGATCCGGCGGGACTGTCTCAGTCTTGAAAAATACCTATACATCCGGATCGATCAGCACATCCTCATTTGCAGCAAAAGTTGATTATTCCACTGCATCGGCTCCCTGGAATCTTCGTTCTGCGGATCTGGACGGGGACGGTAAGATCGACCTCGGTGCGATCAGTCAATCCGGTTCGACTATGGGAGTTCTGCGTAATACCGTTCCGCTTCCGGCGACGTTCACTCCGAATCCTTCGGCCATTGCCTTCGGCAGTGTCAATATCGGGTCGAACAAGACGGACAGCACCTGGGTGAAAAACACCGGAGGCGTTGCATTGTCTGTTTCCGCTGCCGTTTCTACCAATGCGCAATTTTCTGTTACTCCAACGTCGTCAACGGTGGCGATCGGGGATAGTCAAAAATTTACTGTCACATTCACGCCGACACAAGCATCTGCCGTTACCGCAAAACTGGTCTTCACCACCAATACCGCGGCGGCATCGGACACCGTTTCAGTCAGCGGTACTGGCATCGGTCCCGTGCTGACGCTGAGCGCTTCTTCCAAATCGTACGGGAGCATTCTAGTTTCGGCGAACAAAAAGGACAGTATCTATCTCAAGAATACCGGCAACGCAACATTGTCGATCACGAATGTCGTTTCGGATAATGCGGAATTCACGCTGAATGCCACATCATTCTCCGTGAATGCATTGGACAGTGCGAAACTGATCATCACCTTTGCTCCGGCCTCAACCGGGACAAAATCTGCGACCATACAGATCACACATAACGGTCAAACGTCGCCGACATCTCTTCTTGTGGATGGACGGGGGATTCAGCCGGTCTTCACACCTTCAGCGGCGAACATCGCATTCGGGAATGTCGGATTCTATCAGTCTAAAATGGATAGTCTCACGGTCACGAATTCAGGAGTCGATACGCTCGTCATATCCTCGGTGACAAAATCGAATGCCGTGTACACCGTCACACCGACGAGTGCATCCATCGTTCCTTCCGGGACTCAGAAATTCTATGTAACGTACGCTCCTCTTACCGTGACAACCACAAACGATACGCTCAGCTTTACACATAACGCCGGTGCTGTTACGAAGATCCCGTTGAGCGGCACAGGCGCACTGCTCCCGGCATCCACCGCCGGCAGCGCACTCGATCTGAACGGTTCCAGTCAATACGCCGATCTGGCGGATGGCGTCTGGTTCAACGGCAACTTTACGGTTGAGACGTGGGTCTACATCCGTGCTGTTGCGAACTATACACGCATCATCGATTTTGCGAACGGTCAATCGAGCAACAACATCATCATCACCGCGAGTGAAGGGACCTCCGGAAAGATCGGATTGCATATCTTTAATGGCGGTGCCAGCACGACTATTGTGACGCCGAATGCGGTTGCACTTAATACGTGGGTCCATGTTGCCTGCGTGTTCAACAGCGGAACGGGAAAGATCTATCTGAACGGTGTTGAGGTGGTCTCCGGTGCTTTGAATACTCCGCAGAATGTTACACGCACATTGAATTATATCGGCAGAAGTCAATGGGCGGATCCGTACGTCAATATGCGGATGGATGAATTCAGGATCTGGAACGTAGCACGAACCGCAACACAGATCCAATCATCGATGAATTCTTCCCTGGCAGGAAATGAATCCGGATTGCTGGCATATCTCCGCTTCGATGAATCCTCCGGCACTACCGCGGTCAATTTCACGGCATCCGGAAGCAATGCGGCGATGCTCAGCGGTGCGAGCCGTGCTGTTTCAACAGCACCGGTTCCCGGCGCAAACCTGATCGCGTCGAAGAGCGCATATTCGCACGGTGTTGCTACCATCGGAAACGCTGCGCCTGACACGATCTGGATGAAGAATCTTGGCGCAGTCTCACTCGTCGTTGATTCTGCAAGAAGCTCGAACAGCGAGTTCACCATTCTTCCGGCATCGGCAACAATTGTGTCTGGGGACAGTCTGCGGTTTATTGCATCGCTCACTCCGGTTTCATCCGGTGCAAAGAGCGGAAATATTACTCTCTATTCCAATGCATTCAGCACGCCGAATGTCTTCACTGCAACCGGGACGGCGATCTCCGCCGAACCGACGATCCGTGATTCAAATGCAGTTGCAGCAACGCTTCTTCCGTACAGCGTAACGGTGAAATGGAAAGAAGGGGACGGCGAGAATCATCTTGTGTTGATCAAAGCATCAAGTGCGGTGGACGGAACACCTTCCGATGGGACTGAATACTCCGCGAACACTGTCTTCGGCAGCGGCACGCAGTTGGGAACCGGGAATTATACAGTCTATAACGGTACAGCAGATTCCGTTGTGATCACAAATATTTCTGCCGGGACGACGTATCACGTTTCCGTGATCGGTTATAACGGTACCGGGACTGCTGCGAATTATCTGCTCCCATCCGCAGCAACAGCATCGTTCACTGTTCCGTACGCGATCAATTCACCGCTTCCCGGCAATGCGCTTCTCTTCGACGGTACCGGTTCGAAAAGTATGACGATCATGTCCGCGACTCCGACTGCATACACGGTCGAGATGTGGATCAAGCTGAATTCCACCGGGAATCAATCGATATTCTCACGCACCGATGCCGGCGGACCGATGGCGTCATATTCCCATGCGCTGGATATTTACGGCGGATACATCCGGCATTATCTTTATGACGGAGCTGGAAAGTCTGTTACGGACGTGACATCAGTCGCGGCAAACACTTGGTATCACATTGCAATCACAGCAACTAACGGCGGAACGATGCGGCTGTATGTGAACGGCAAGGAAGTCGGCACTCCGCTTTCGGTCAGCACACTCTGGACCGGCGGCGACAGGTATATGGCGGGATTTGGAGGAACAGGACAGTTTGACGGTTCCATTGACGAGCTCCGCATCTGGAGCAATGAGCGGACCTCACAGCAGATCCGGGAGAATATGCACAGACGGATCGGCGGATCGCAGTCCGGACTCCTTTCTTATTTCCAGTTCAATGAAGCGAGCGGGAATGCCGTTGATTCCACATACGGTGTGGTCGGCACACTCGCCAATTCACCGGCTCGGCAGGCCTCCGCAATTCCGTTCGGTAACGGCAGCAGTGCAAGTCTCACGACGATACAGTCCGGAACACACTCTCTCGGTTCGGTCTCATTGAATCTGACGGACGGCTTCGACAACAATTCTGATCTTACTTCAACGGAATTGTCGGCATCGCCGAACACTCTCCCGTCAGGATATTCATCCCTCGTCGGAAATAAAGTATTGATCCTTTCCGCTTACGGATCGCTCGGCAGTTACTCGGCCAATCTGACGATCGATTTCGGAGCATCGGTTGTCGATACGCGTGCGGATGAGTTCCCCGGCGGAGTAAAACTTTTCCGGCGCGATCTCGGCAGCGACGGTGCATGGACACTTGTCGGCGGAGCGGTCAGCGCGAACTCAACCACCGGTGTGGTCACCTGGAACGGGATCACATCACTCGGTCAATTCAGCGCTGTCTTCGAAGAGACTGCACTGCCGGTGGAACTTGTTTCCTTTACGGCTGCACCAAAACGTCTGAATACGGAACTGATATGGAAGACAGCGACGGAAGTGAACAATCATGGGTTTGAGGTGGAGCGGAAGAAGGTTTCAGGATTCACGTCACAAGTTTCAGGGAATCCATCTTCCATCGTGAATCCTGAATCTGCAAATGAGCAATGGAACCGGATTGGTTTTGTTGAGGGGAGTGGTAATTCCAACACACCGCGTGAGTATACGTTCACAGACAAAGCACTCTCTGCAGGCAAATACGCCTTCCGCCTGAAACAGATCGACCGGGACGGGAAATTCGGATATTCATCCGAGGTCGAAGTGACGGTCGGAGGCGCACCAAGGATATTCTCGCTGGAACAGAACTATCCGAATCCGTTCAATCCGTCAACCAAAATTGAATTCTCAATTCCGGTGACCGGAAAAGCGACGTTGAAAGTGTACAACGTTATGGGTCAGGAAGTGGCGACACTGTTCGACGGCATTGCGGAAGCAGGCCAATACAATCAGGTGACGTTCAATGCCAGCAACTTTGCCAGCGGAATCTATCTCTGCCGTCTGGTGAGCGGAAACAGCGCTCAGGTGCGAAAGATGCTCCTGACGAAATAATACATTCGACCGTTGAACCCGGCATCAGCGGACGAAGATCAGTGTTCTGATTTTTCAACGGAAAAGCCGGGTGGAAACACCCGGTTTATTCATTCAATGACGAGAAGGAATTCATCGATGAATGTTAGATATGCAGCCGCGATAGTGGTATTTATTTTAACACACTTCCACACCGTTTCAGCTCAGGCAATCGGTGACTTTCGTTCGGCAGTTACGGGAAATTGGGAGGATATCTCCACGTGGGAAACATTCAATGGATCGGATTGGGTCGCTGCGTCATCCTCGCCTTCCAGTACGGATGGTGTTATCACGATCAGAAGTCCGCATGTCGTCACTGTTGTTACGACAGGACTCACCTATGATCAGGTTGTGATCGATGCCGGTGCTCAGATGACCATTTCTTCCGGGATCGCTGTGACGATCGCAGACGGAACCGGACTTGATCTTGTCGTCAATGGCACCTATCTGAATTCTGCATCGTCGTGGAGTGCAGGCGGGTCCGGAGTGACGTGGAGTGTGAATGCCGGAGGGACGTATATCAATAATACGACCAGTACTAATTCCACCTTGTTGAGCTTCTGCACCATCAATTCTGCCAGCACCTTCATTTTCCGAGGGAGTTCATCTTTGACGCCGGGCGTCCGGTTCTCGTCATTAGTTTACGGCAACGTCATCATTGAAAGTTCGTCCGGCTCATTTCCTTCGACCGCATCCGCATCGGTCTTCGGCGTGACCATCAACGGCAACCTAACGATCTCGAATGGTGCGATACTCAATACGTCAGGATCGGGGCTGATGACGGTGAACGGAAATATGGTGATCGAGAACGGAGGTTCGTACACCGCTTCACAGACAGGCGTTCTTTCGTTCAATGGTGATTTCACGGTTCAGTCCGGCGGTACGTTCACATCGGTGCAGAGCGGATTCATCATTTTCAAAGGAAACTTTACCAATAACGGTACATTCACCTGCAGCACAAATACGCAGAATTTCTTTTTTGGAGGGAACGGTAAGAGCATCGGTGGAACTAATCCTATCAATTTCGAGAACTGGTCGATCAGTGCCGGAGCATCTATCACCTTGGGACAAGATATCGGAACCGCCGGCGGATTCACTGCGACCGATTCCGGTTCGCTCTATTGCGGTGTGTATGAACTGACCGGTGCAGGTTCTTTTGTCATTGTTCCCGGTGCAACGCTCGGGATCGGTTCAGATCAAGGGATCACCTCTTCGGCAGCTGCAGGGAATATTCAAACCACCGGCAGGACCTTCAGCACGGCAGCGAATTATCTTTACAATGCTACCTCCGCCCAGTTTACCGGTGGCGGGTTGCCGCAAACGGTTGCCGGATTGTCTGTGAACAACAGCGCGGGAGTGGAATTGGACCTTTCAACGGAGGTGACAGGTACGTTGACACTCACTTCCGGTGTGATCACGTTAGGACCGAAACATCTCACTGCAGCAACGATTTCCGGAGGATCCTCGGGATCCTATGTGAATGCCTCTTCTTCCGGCACGCTGCGGCGGACATTTTCCACGACAGGTACAGTCGCGTTCCCGGTGGGGGATGCTGCCAATTATTCTCCGGCGAGTTTTACTCTTTCATCGGCAAGCGGATTCTCTTCTGCCTATGTCGCTATGTCATTATCGTCCGTGAAACACCCGAACAATACGAGCAGCGCGGATTTTCTCAAACGATATTGGACTGTGAGTCAGAGCGGCATCAGTGATCCTGTCTATAATATCCAATTGACCTATGTGAACACGGACATCAATGGAAATGAATCAGGGATCGATGGAGGATTGTATAACGGATCATGGTTGAGTCTTGGTGCAGTCAACACCACTTCGAATACAATCTCGGGCACCGATCTGAACAGTTTCGGAGCATTCAGCGGCGGTGAACCATCGGCGTTGCCGGTAGAACTGGTAACGATTACAGCAGAAGCTGCACCACTGTTCGTAACATTGAAGTGGACGACAGCGACGGAAGTGAACAATCATGGGTTTGAGGTGGAGCGGAAGAAGGTTTTAGGATTCACGTCACAAGTTTCAGGGAATCCATCTTCCATCGTAAATCCTGAATCTGCAAATGAGCAATGGAACCGGATTAGTTTTGTTGAGGGGAGTGGTAATTCCAACACACCGCGTGAGTATACGTTCACAGACAAAGCACTCTCTGCAGGCAAATACGCCTTCCGCCTGAAACAGATCGACCGGGACGGGAAATTCGGATATTCATCCGAAGTGGAAGTAACGGTCGGAAGTGCACCGTTGATGTTCTCACTGGATCAGAACTATCCGAATCCGTTCAACCCGAGTACGACGATCGGATTCACCCTGCAGTCGTCCGATCTGACCTCGTTAAAAGTCTATGACGCCATCGGCAGGGAGGTGGCGGTACTGGTGAATGAATATCTTGAAGCAGGAACGTATCATCAGAGGACATTCGATGCATCCCGGCTTGCCAGCGGATTGTATTTTGTTCGTTTATCAAGCGGTGATAAAATATCAATGAAAAAAATGTTGCTCGTAAAGTAGCCATCCTGAGAAGTTTACCCGCCGCCCTGAGCGATTTACCCGCCGAGATTTATGGCGGGAGCCGAAGAGTTGGCGGGAGTCCCGACAATTCAAGTTGTTCAACCTCAAGTGTCAGGACGAATCGAAGGGTTGCTAGACTCCAGAATGGAAAAAGCGTTCAATTAAAGAGAATGGTTCAGGCAAAATAACACCTGATAGCGATTCTGAATCACCGCAAGTCTTCGTTGACCGTTGCCTGTGCTTGTACTCTGCGCAGGGAACGGTCAATTGTGTTTATAAGGAAGCCTTCATTCCCGCAGTCAATAATCTTGTAATCTTGCAATCCTGCAATCTTGTAATCTTGCAATCTTGTAATTATGTAATCTTTTAAGTCTTTACAATCCCAAAACTTGCTCCACCCCCGGAAAAACGATACATTTGCTGTACAACAATCCCCGATATGATCATTGTAACGAACAGCGAAGTCCCTGCGGACATGGCAGCAAGAATCTCTTCCGAATTGACCCCGGTCTTTGGACCTCTCGAATTCCGGAAGACCGGATTCAAATCCCACACCGCAGCTGCTGTCATCGAAATGTTAGGGCGAAGGGACGAATGGTCAGCCGCTGTCGGGAATGCAGGCAGCGAGTTTTTGTCAAGATTGGTGAAGGAATCGGCCACCGATCTTTTTAACAACCGCGAAAAGATTGAGGTCATTCTGAATGATGTCCTCCTGAAACCGTTGAAGGTACTTACATCGGTGATTTCTGGAGCGATGATGAAACAAACGCAATTCTCTGTCGGCATCCCACTGCCGGACGGCTCACTCGGCGCTGCTTTGACTGTCCCAAACGAGAAAGAGGAATTCATCGCCTGGGTGCTGTCGAATTTCACTCTCCAGGCCGATCTGATCGAAACCGTCGTTCGGGATATTGCTCAAAGTGAATTCGCGCCGGCAGGACGCATTCAATTGCTTGTCCAGCCGGACGGCGGATTTCTGGTGAAATGGATGGATAGACATCACGAAAAGATACATTCACTGAAGATCTGATCACCGGCCGATTCGTCATCCGGCTGTATCGGGTCCAGGGAGGATTATCATATGAGATCACTGCCGCTTATTCTGTCCGCTCTCTTTTTCTTTAGCTGCGAATCATCCCATCACATCACTGCACTCCATTTTCCGCTTGATGAAGAATTCCGGCTTCAGCCGGGCGAGAGCATGAGTATCGAGGATGGTGCCATGCTCATCAAATTCAAAATGCTGGCGGAGGATTCCCGCTGCCCGGAAGGTGCTGTCTGTGTCTGGCAGGGGAATGCACGGGTCATCCTGGAGGCGGACCGGTCCGAACTGGCACTGAACACCTTCCTTGAACCGAAACAATCGACCGTGAACGGATACACCATCCGGCTCGTGGATGTGGACCCGTATCCGATATTGGGAACGTCAATACCGCCGGGGAATTATTCCATCAGGATCATTGTCACCAGGAAACGATAACACAAACGAACCGTCCATAAAATCTTGTAATCTTGCAATCTTGTAATATTGCAATCTTGCAATCTTGCAATCTTTTAATTCTTTAATCTTATCCATTGAAAGTCGATTGATGAAAATTATTTCCTTTACCTTCTGCATCCTTTTCTCCGCATGTCTGCTCTTCGCACAAAACGGCGGCGTGCGTGAATACGGTATCCGCATCGGCAGCAAGAGCGTCGGCACATACAACGCAATCACGGATGTGAAAGGGGTGAAGATCGGTCATACCACGCTGATCAAAGGGACGAACGTTCGGACAGGTGTGACAGCAATATTGCCGCATGTCGGAAATCTCTTCATGAACAAAGTCCCCGCCGCTGTCTATACCGGGAATGGATTCGGAAAACTCGCCGGCTCCACGCAGGTACAGGAACTTGGCAATATCGAAACTCCTATCATTCTCACGAACACGCTCTCTGTTCCGACTGCCGCCGATGCGCTGATCGATCATGCATTATCCGTTGAAGAGAATGAACAGGTCCTCCGTTCGGTCAATCCTGTGGTGGGGGAAACGAATGATGGTACCTTGAACGATATTCAGGGACGACATGTGACCAAATCGCATGTACTTGAGGCGATTCGTGCTGCTTCACCAGGACCGGTGGAGCAGGGTTCCGTCGGTGCAGGGACGGGGACGATCTGCTTCAATTATAAGGGAGGGATCGGTTCATCTTCCCGCGTTCTTTCAAAAGAGCAGGGAGGATTCACGGTCGGGGTGCTTGTGCAGACCAATTTCGGAGGCAATCTCACGATCGCCGGAGTTCCGGTGAAAGAAGAACTCAATGCATTGAAAGGGAAAGAATCCGGTGACGGCTCCATCATCGTTGTCATCGCCACCGACGCACCGCTCACGTCCCGAAATCTCGAACGTCTCGCAAAACGTGCCATGTTCGGCATCGCGCGGACCGGCGGGAATTGTTCCAACGGAAGCGGTGAATATGTGATCGCGTTCTCCACTGCCGAACACCTCCGCATTCCCCACCGCGCTCCCGATCTTGAACTGCTGAAAAATCTCGAACTCCGAAACGATGCAATGACACCGCTCTTTGAAGCGGTGATGGAAGCGACCGAAGAGGCGATCCTCAATTCGTTATTCCGCTCCGTCTCTGTGTCGGGATTTGAAGGCAGCAGCATCGAACGACTTCCGGTCAATGAAGTTGTAAAGATTGTGAAGGCCCACGGAATGATCGGCAAATGATCGAAATTCCGCTCCCACGTATCAAAACGAACCGTCAAAAACTCCGGACGTACGACAACGCTTGATTTGTTCCGATTGGAAGAATTATCCCTTTTAAGCATCGGTTTAGTGTATATTAAAAGGACAATATTGTCCGGAAGAACAGCATCCCAAATTCCCTCAAATCGTTGTAGAATTAGTACCGCCTTCAGGTAATTCCCTCGATCCCGCTTTGATCCGATCATCATCCAATGTATCAGCGCTTCGGCTGAGCCGACGTCGCCGAGATCCGTGCATGTTTCTGATGCTTTTGTAGACAGTACCGTCATTGAAAGAGATTCAATGGCGTCATGAACACCAGTTGGGAGTCCAATGAACATTCGTGCATCGTTTATATCATTATTCATGATCCTTTTCTTATCAGTGGACCTGTATTCACAATGGTCAACTGATCCCGCAGTGAACAATGTCGTCAGTGTCTTTACAGGGGAACAAAGTGATCCTTCCGTCACGAGCGACGGGAGCGGTGGAGCGATCATCGCCTGGTATGATGACCGGAACGGGAATAATGATATCTATGCACAGAGGATCAATTCGAGCGGCGCTGTTATGTGGACCGCCGGAGGTATTCCTATCTGCACGCAGACAAGTGCACAGTCATTTCCGTCGATCACCGGTGACGGCAGCGGCGGTGCGGTCATAACATGGATCGACAGCCGCACCGATGACGGCGATGTCTATGCCCAGAGAGTGGATGCGAACGGGTCGGTACTGTGGACCGTGAACGGTCTGCCGGTCTGTACCGATGCGGGTGCTCAATATAAAACTGCGATCACAAGCGACGGAAGCGGCGGAGCGATCATTGCTTGGTACGATTTCCGCAATCATATCGACGATAATATCTTTGTTCAGAGGATCGATCAGAATGGATCGGCCCTGTGGACCGCCGACGGAATCGTGATCTGTTCCGCAGCGAACAATCAGCGCTATCCTTCCATTACAAGCGATGGCGGAACCGGTGCGGTCATCACCTGGCAGGATGAACGGACTGGCAGCGGAGATCCGAATATCTATGCGCAGAAAGTAAATTCAAGCGGGACAGCGCAATGGACGGCGGACGGTCTTCCTGTTTGCACCCAGGCAAATTATCAGCAGGAACCGAAGATCACTTTCGACGGCAGCAGCGGTGCGATCATCGCATGGCAGGATAACCGCAACGGAAATTCGGATATCTATGCTCAGAGAATTGATGCCGGGGGATCCGTTCTTTGGACCGGAACACCGAACGGCGCACCGGTCTGCACGCTTGCAGGGACCCAGGTGAATCCGACCATCACCAATGAAGGCAGCGGCGGAGCAATTCTTGCGTGGACCGATTCCCGCAATATCGGAACAACATCATCGGATATTTATGCACAGAAGATTGATGCAAACGGTACGGCTCAATGGGGCACCGATATTGAGATCTCTAGGAATTCCGCCCAGCAGAATTATCCGGCGATTGCAAATACCGGCAGCGGCAGTGCAGTCGTTTCATGGTACGATTATCGGAACAGTGACAATGACATTTACGCCACGAAAGTATTTTCTGACGGTACGCTTCCTGTCGAATTGACCATGTTTGCCGTCGGACATGTCTCAGCCCATTCCGTCGAATTGCGATGGACCACAGCTTCCGAAACAAATAATTATGGATTCGACATTGAACAAACGGCGGTCAAAGCGGGGAGTGCAGAACTTCTTTGGAGCAAAGCGGGGTTTGTGAATGGAAACGGAACATCGAATGTTCCCAACGAATACTCTTTTACGCATTGGGCATCCGCGTCGGGAACATTCCTGTACAGACTGAAACAGATCGATCGCGACGGTCGGTATACGTATTTGCCGGAAGTGGAAGTGACCATCGGATCGGTCCTCTCCCGCTTTTCCATGGAACAGAATTTCCCTAATCCGTTCAATCCTGCAACAACGATCCAATATACTGTAGGAGTGAATGCTGATCCGTCCAGTCCTAACTCCGCACATGTTCGACTAATAGTCTATGACATCCTCGGAAAAGAGATCGCCTCATTAGTGAACGAATATCAGGTTCCGGGAAATTATGCCGTCCGTTTCAACGCCGCATCCCTTCCGAGCGGTCTTTATTTCTATCGGATCTCTGCAGGAGGAGTTTCCGAATCGAAACGGATGATCCTTTTGAAATAGTTTGCCGCACTTCTTCATGACATACCTTGTTCCCAAGCTTCGTTTTAGAACGGAGCGTTTGAAGCTCTGCTTCAAATTCTTTATCGCCGGAAATGTATCTCATCTTTTTCTGTAGGACCTCCGGCCCGGAGGTCCTACAAAATGTAGCACATCATCTCATTCCTAAACTCCATTTTAAACACACACACAAAACGGTAAATCAATCAATTTGGGTTTTCAGCCTGTGTGCTGGGATACACTTCTAAAATTGACAACGGTGTCCGATTTCGGTATGTTGGAAATCAATTCTATGCCGTTTTCATGATACGAGGGGATTCGAATGAAGAAATCGTCACTATTGCTGGTTGTTTGTCTGTTTCTGGCCTCACCGTTCATCACCGCACAAACATTTTCTTTGGTGAAGGATATTGCTCCGCTTTCCTCCGGATTTCAAAATTCATTTCCTGCCGGTTTTACCCTCTTGAATAATAAAATCTACTTTACGGCCTTTAATGGGGTCGGCGGACATAAATTATACGAAACGGACGGCACGGCGGAAGGTACACTCGTGGTCGGTCCATCGGTTGGTGCCGCCGGTTCGGTCTTTTATCTTACGCAGTACAATGGAAAATTGATCTTCACCTACGACGATGGTGTCAACGGTCTGGAACTGTGGACAAGCGACGGGACATCTGGCGGTACGGTCCTGCTGAAGGATGTGTGGAAAGGATCGAAAAGCTCCCATCCGCAGAATTTTACCCTCACCGGCGGAAAACTCTTTTTCCAGGCATCGGATTCTCTTCGGACGCAGGGACTCTGGGTGACGGATGGTACGGAAGCCGGCACGGTGAAGGTGAAAGACATTTACGCTTCTCCCTCGAACGGTTCACAACAGTTCATGGAATTGAATGGTAAGATCTATTTCGTCGGGAACACAGGAACCGGGTATGGTCTTTGGGTCAGCGACGGTACAGCCGGAGGGACTCAATTGATTAAATCCGGCATTACGTTGAACGGCAGCCATGCCGTTCTGAATGATAAACTGTATTTCAGCGCTGCTGAGAGCAATGGGTATGAGCTGTGGGTGCTTGACGGGACCGCCTCCTCTGCGGCACAGCTTAAGAATATTTATCCCGATACTGCCGGGACAATGAGCTCATCTCCCGATAATTTTTTTACCTTCGGCACGGATATTTTCTTCACTGCTGATGACGGCGTTCATGGGAAAGAATGGTGGGCCACTGATGGAACAGCCGGGAATACCCGCCTGGTGAAGGATATCGCTGTCGGTCCGAATAGTTCTCAGCCCGGTTTGATCAACGAGTTGAACGGTCAGGCTTTTCTTTTTGTGATGAACAATGGAATCGGTGAGATGTATCGAACGGATGGGAGCGAAGCGGGAACAGTGTTGGTCAAGTCGCCGGGATTTGTTTCGTATGCATACCGATACAATTCCAGACTCTATTTTCTTCAAGGATTGGAAGTGAACGCAACGCTGTGGAGCAGTGACGGGACGGCGAATGGCACACACCAGATCCTCCCTCCCGCACAGTCAATGTATCTGGCGGGAATGAGCTTTATCGGATACAACGGATCGATCTATCTTCACGGTTTCATTGACGACATGGGGCTGGAACTGTGCAGACTGTCGAATTTGGTATCCGGGATCGAGAGAAAAGATATGGGCGGTCAGTTGTCCGAATTCATTTTGGATCAGAATTATCCGAACCCCTTCAATCCTTCCACAACCCTGGGTTTCACGATTCAGGCCTCAGGCTATACAACATTAAAAGTGTACGATGCGGTCGGCCGTGAAGTAGCGACGCTCGCCAATGAGGAGATCGAAGCCGGTGTGTATCATCAGAGGATATTTGATGCATCGGGATTAGCCAGCGGTATGTATTTTGCACGATTGGTTTCCGGCGGTAAAACACAACTCAAATCCATGGTATTGATCAAATAGTCAGTCACTTCGTTGATCGTTCCTGCGGAAAAATCCGGGAATGGTGGATCAATGATAAGAAACCATCTTGAATCACGAAAGTATGTATCCGAAAATAGATAAAACAGTTCATGCTGAATTGCTCATAGACACATATACAGTACGGAGGCAGAAAATGAAAAAGAAGAAGTCGCTCGGTGTGCTTTCAGGGATGATGTTGCTGCTGACATCCTTATTATATTCTCAATCGGTGTATTACGTCAATTCCGTCACAGGGAATAACACAACCGGCAACGGCTCTTCCGGTGCACCGTTCAAGACCATCACGAAAGCATTGTCGGTCTCTGCGATGGCCGGTGACTCGATCAAAGTTGCCGCCGGAACGTATGATAAAACATTGGGGGAGACTTTTCCGATCGAAATGCTCAGCGGAAGGAAACTGATCGGCACCGCCGGTCCTACAGCAACCATCATCAACGCTGCCGGATCATTGAACCGTGTCTTCAATTCGGACGGAAATTCGAACACGACAGTCATTCAGGGATTCACCATCACCGGCGGATATGCGATCGATACCACGAGCGCCGGCGTTACCTCCAAAGGGGGCGGACTCTTCATCAGCGGAGGTTCGCAGATCATCATCCAGCAGAATATCATCACGCAGAATACCGCGAGGGGGTATGATTTCTATCAGGCAGGACTTGGTGCGGTGAACGGCGGGAACTGCTACGGCGGCGGCATTTATATTGCAAGTTCCGCTCCGGTCATTCGCAATAATGTGATCAGTCATAACACTGCCAGGGGAGGCGGTGGACAGGACTTTCGCGGCGGGTGGAGCGGGAACGGCAGCGCCGGCGGGAATGCGGATGGAGGAGGTATTCACGCGGCATTCGGCGGTGCGACAGTGATCGTCAATAATACATTCTATGGGAACAAGGCCCTCGGCGGTCTTGGAGGATCTTCCAATTCCCTCAATGCGGGTAATGGAGGGAACGCGGTTTCCGGTGCTCTGAATGCCGGTTCCAGCGCTGTTGTGGTAAATAATATCTTCAGTAATAATTCTTCTGTTGGCGGAACGGTCGGAGGCGGCGCCAACGGCAGCAATGGTTCATCCACGGACGGTGCCGTTTCGAGTTTTACTGCGTCAAATCTTTCTCACAATCTTTTCTTTAACAATACTGCCGGTGTCAATCCGAACGGCGGAACACTCGGCTCCAATACCGTCATGGCCGATCCGCTCTTCATCAGTGAAACAAACTTCAATCTTCAGCTCTTATCCCCGGCACGAAAGGCCGGGACAACTTCCGGCGCTCCGGTTATTGATATCACCGGCAGTACACGGACCAATCCTCCCTCCATCGGTGCGTACGACGGTTCTGCGCTGACATCAGTGAATGGACAAACCGTTTCTCTGCCGGATGCATTTGTGCTCGGTCAAAACTATCCCAATCCGTTCAATCCCTCAACGACCATCGGGTATTCAATTCCCGCATACCTTCCAGGTTTTAAAAACCTGGAAGGTATTGCCGTAACTTTAAAAATATATGACATCCTCGGAACCGAAATATCAACGCTCGTGAACGAACAGCAGCAGCCGGGAATTTATTCCGTCCGCTTCAACGCCGCATCATTACCGAGCGGAATCTATTTCTATAGATTGTCAGCCGGAAGCTTTATAGAATCAAAAAGCATGCTCTTGTTGAAATAACCTGCCGCAGATTGTAGGACCTACGGCCCGGAGGTCCGAATGAAGAACAAAAGAAAACCGGACGATCATTTGTCGAACTTTACGGCAGTGATCTCCGGTTTTTTTATTACCTTGTTCCCAAACTCCGTTTGGGAACAATAGCAATCACAAACTCCGTTTGGGAACGTGAGCTTTTGAAGCTCTGCTTTAGCATCCGTCTAGTCATCCATTATCGCCGACAATGTATCTTATCGTATTGTCATCAAAACAGATCGGCGACATGGTGCAGAAGTATGAGAAGAAGTTTCAAAAACAGACGCTCCCATGCTGAGCTTAGGGACGAGGTAAAAATGATTGACGGTATTTAGATGTAGTCTCAATAATCCCAAGGATATTCCTTGGGATTATTATTTTCACCCTAATTTATCGTTTCTTCAACAGCAAAATATTTGTACACTATTACCATGAATACAGTCCGTCAGCAGCAATTATTTGCCATCCGTCTCTCGCTCGCCGTCGGCGTGCTGATGCTCGTCGGTAAGTGGTACGCTTATTCCATCACCGGTTCCGCCGCTATCCTTTCGGATGCTGCAGAATCGGTTGTCCATATCGTCGCAGTCGCTTTCGCCGCCTACAGCATGTGGCTCAGTTATCAGCCGGCGGATGAGAGCCATCCCTACGGTCACGATAAGATCAGTTTCTTTTCCGCAGGCATTGAAGGGGGACTCATCATCCTCGCCGCAATGTTCATCATCTATGAATCGGTCCTGAAACTGGTCACCGGTATCGTGCTGGAGAACCTCGATTCCGGTACATGGATCATCTTCGGAGCGTCGGTGATCAATCTCGGACTCGGCGGCTTCCTGGTATGGAGAGGGAAGAAGAGCAATTCCCTGATTCTGATCGCCAACGGAAAACATGTCCTTACCGATTCATGGACAAGCTTCGGAGTGGTCTTCGGTCTTCTTCTGACCCAGCTCACCGGCTGGCTTCCGTTCGACCCCATCGTGGCGATGATGGTGGCGCTGAATATCCTCTGGGAAGGGGGAAAACTGGTGCGTCAGTCTGTCGGCGGACTCATGGACGAAGCGAATCCTGAACTGGAAAAGAAGATCCACGATGTATTGAGAACGGAGACAGAAAAGAAAGGATTGATCTATCACCAGCTGCGATACCGCGACAGCGGCATCTCCGTCTGGATGGAGTTCCATCTCCTCTTCCCGAAAGGGACCTTGATCGAAGATGCCCACGAACAATCCACCGAGATCGAAACGATGCTCGCCAAAGCGGTCGGCCAAAAGACCCATATCATCACCCACCTTGAACCGATTGAAGACCACGACAAACTTCATCCGGACGAACTGAAACATTGATACTTCAAACCCAAAAAAATGCCCACACAGCGGGCATTTTTTTTATTTTTGCGGCGTCATTCCGGCGAGCCCGCCGAAGGAGGGCGAAAGCCGGAATCCAGGATCTGGATGCCAGCGTACGCTGGCATGACAAGATACCTCGCGGCTTGTCCGCTTGAGGTGGGCTTGCCGCGAGGACATACATTATCTGTGAAGGGTTTGTCGTCATTTGTTTTTGACGAACGGCATCCCGCACTGCGGGACTTTTGCTACTTTTCTTGTGCCGAGTCAACGCATATTAGCCGCTCGGCATCCCTTTGGGACCCCGTCAAGAAAAGTAGAGAATACGTTTTTAGCATTTCAATTTATGTCTGACAAGTATGTGATATTTTAATAAAAAATGCCCGCACTGCGGGCATTTTTTATTGGGTCGATTTGGAATCGTCATGCCGAACTCCTGCCTGCTGCAATAACTTTTAATGGCAGGCAGGTGTTTCGGCATCTATTCTTAGGATCTCAATGATTCACCGATCATTGATTAAGGCATTCCCCACAGCCGCTTCATTTCCTGTGCATCCTGGTGGGAGAATTTCGGCAGCAGATATCCGCCGGTGTATTTGCTCAGCGGTGCAGGAATTGCCGGCAGTCGGGAGACATCGCATTGCGGCACGTTCATCCCGAATTTTGAATTCATCACTTTGATGAATTCATTCGCAACGATGCCGGCCCCTTTGGAGGAAGGATGGATGCCGTCCAAACTGAACAATCCGCCCGAAACGTATTCTGTCGTGAATACTTCTCCGCCGATTTTCAATCCGTTCTTTTTAATGTTATTGAAAATGGAATTCATATCCGCCAACGCTGCTCCTTTTGCTGCAGCGACCGTGCTGATGGTCTGGTTGTAGGAGGTCAAAGCCGCTCCGGCCATCGCAATTTCAAGCGAATCCAGGATCAATGCATCGGGGATAGGATTACGGTAGTCGAGTCCGAACATCTTCGTCGTATCCACTCCAGCCGGGACATTCACATTATTGTCTTTATACCATTGTCCGGTCGGCTGTCCGATCTTTCCGACATACACTCCTGCACCAAGCGGAAGCAGCGGTGCATTCGCTTCGGTCAAAAAGGAAGAACCGTCTCCGACTCCCGTCGTGCCGTGTTTCTGATAACTGACGGCGAATGCTCCCCCTAATTTGGCGGCCACCGCCGGTCCAACGGTCGAAAAATGCGGGATCGCACGGACATCGGGAATATTCCCGACAACGATCTTTGCATTCGGGAATGCTGCGCGGAGTGAATCCAGCGCTGCCGTATACTGCTGGGTGAATGTCGCATTCGGTGTCGGTGCAATGGAGATCGCCGATCCGCCGGTGACATACACACCGCCGTTCACAGCGTAGAGCAGTACGTCGTTATTCCCGAGCCAGAACGTCACCACATCCGCTTTCGGTGTCACCTTTCGTGCCTGGTCGAAGATGCTCTTTCCATACGTTTTGCTACGGAGCACATGGGCAAAGAACGGATTGGAACGCGCGACCGTCTTCGGAAGGAAATCTGCCGTATCAAGGAAGTCGCCGATCAATGCGGCCGGAATTCCGAGATTGTCATATGGACGGGAGAGGGCGCTGTTCGTTGCCACACCCGCCGCTGCTCCGCTCGATCCGATCACCGGACCGGTCGACGGCCAGGAAAGGATCTCCATCCGCGCTGCTTTTCCGGATGCATTCGGTGAACCGGGATTTCCCCAGATCGGCTGCTCGAATGTTCCGAGCGGCGCTCCTGCGGTTTTCAGCTGAGTTGCGATCAGGTTGGGGAAGCTGTAACGCTGTCCATCTTCATATAGACCGCCTGCCTGGTAGCCCGCAGTGAGACTGTTCCCGATGGAGACATATTTGTTCACGGTCACTCCGCCGAGTCCCGGTGCAGCGACCGTGGTCGGTGCATCATCTTTACAGCCGGTAAAGATGATCATAAAAAGAAGTATTGCTGAGATGATCTGTTTCATAGTATAAGGTCCTCTCACCTAGAATGTATAACCGATGTTCAGTGCAAATAAATTCGCGATCGAGTTGTATGTGCCGTCGAATGCGCTTTCAGTATTGGTAACGGTACTCTGCTTCACCTTCAGGAACATGTATGCCGCATCCACGGACATCGACTCTGTGATCTGATATCCGAATCCCACATTCCATCCGTGACGGTCTGCATCGGGGAGGATCGGGTCCACATACTTCGGCTGGACCGGTGAATTGTCGAACAGATATCCGGCGCGCAGTTTCAGCTCATCCATCGCATACTCGCCGCCCAGACGGAAGATATACGTATCTTCATAGTTCTTCGGTTGGACGCTTGTGGAATTATCAGCTTTGAAAGCGATCTTCAACTCCTTATAACTGCTCCATCCGATGAATTGATAATCTGCTTCCACTTCAAGGTTCTCCATCGGTTTCATCGCGATACCGATCATGGCTGTTGCCGGAAGTGCGAGATTCCCGGTCACATCACCCTGCGGTAATGCAAGGGCAGCATAATTCGGAGTGAATGTCGCTGTTCCTGTCCCTTCGATCTCCGTTCCGCTTCTGTACGTTGCGCCGAACGATGCCATCTCCGAGAATTTATAGAGCACACCCACATTGAAGCTGATACTGTTCCCGGATAGTTCCATGTCCACGATCGGAGGTGCACCGCCGACCGGTACGCCGGCGACTTCCTGTTTCAATTTCACGCCGCCGGTGATGATGTTCAATCCGGCGCCGATGGAGATCTGATCGTTCACCGCATATGCCACGGTCGGAGTGAAATAGAATGTCTGAAGGTCCGCTTTAATGCTGATCCGCCGTCCGTCCCAGTTCGGATCCCATTCCGTGCCGAGACCGAAGGCATTATTCACGCCGAAACCGACATGCAGATCCTCAGTGATCCCGTATTTAACATAAACATTGATCGGAGTGAAGATCTGGTTCTTCATGGAGGTCTTGGTGTTCAACCCAAGATTGGACGGACCGTAAAAATCGATCTCCGGAGAGATGAACGTTGTGCCAAGATAAAGGGAATTTTGTTTTTGGAAGGCAAGGCCTGCGGGATTGAAATAGATAGCGGATCCGTCATACGCCCGTGCGGCAAACGCTCCTGCTTGAGCCATGGAGCGGGCTCCTTGTTCATTCAATTGGAATCCGCCGGCATACAGTCCGGCTGTTCCCGCCAACAAATAAGATAAAATAGTGCGAATTTTCAATTGTTCCTCCGTGTTTTAAAAGAATGAGCCGAATATGGTAAAGAGTGCCAAGAAATGCAAAAGAAAATATGAACAATATTTGGGCCTGTCTTGACTCTCAGACTTCCATTTGGTAAACTTACCCACGATTTTTACGGCAATTCACAGTCCTATCTTTTTCAATAAATTGGAGGAACAATGAAGAAAACCCTTTCCGTCATCAACGCTGTTGTGCTGTTGGCACTTTTGGTGTTCGCAGGATGTAAGAATGAGGACGAAACAGTGACGCCGACAGAAGACAAAAATATCCCGAATGATGTCTTCCCGCTTGTCTCCGGCCATCGGTTCGAGTATTCCGGTTACTTTACCAATGCGGATACGGAACAACCCATCACCGGTACAAGTGCATTTTATTCCAATTCTTGGACCCTGGGTAACCCGGCAACACCGTTCACAGCCATTTTCGGTGCTCAATACGGCGGTTATATCTCTTTAAAGAACGGCGGAAAGACAACTGCTTCATTGGTATACGATTCCACTCTCACAGCACCGGGCGGACCGAAAAAATTCACTCCGATCTTCGCGTATTATGACACAGCTGCAGGCGACTACTATTATATGACCAACTTCGGCCTCTTCTTCCGCGGCAGTGTGATCAAAGACTCCGCGAATGCTGCCGGCGTCCGGATGGATTCTCTGAAATTCATCAAATTGGCCTCCCCCAAAGTAGGCATCGGCGGAGAGTTTACCGCTTATTCCTCCAACTTTGTCAGCTATGCTAATCCGTCCGCTCCCACGACCATTACCCTGACCGTCACCGGAAAATGGGAAAGCAAAGTGGATGTGGTCGTGAACGGCGTAACATTTCCCGCATACTATCTGGTCATCTCCCGTACGGCGAAGGTCGGCACGGCGACGGTCTCCAGCGGCGTTACCGCCCGTCTGTGGCTTTCGAAAGGTATCGGACCGGTCAAGATGTTCCTCGCCGGCGATGCGGAAGTTCCCGGAAACTATCGTGAACTGAAAGCGAAGAATTTTTAATTACGATCGTTGAATGAATTTCACAACGACAACGTCTCAATTCTTTTTGTGAAGAGTTGGGACGTTGTTGTTTCAATACCTTGGGAGGTGCTTGTGAAACAGAAACAATTATTGTTCGTCGTTCTGTGTATCGTTTTCGCATCGGTGACCCTTCAGGCACAGATGTCCGTTCTGGATTCCATGCGCCAAAGGGCTAGTCATTCGGGAGTTGTTAAAGGGGTCATTCGTCATGCCGATAGCAAAGAGGGAATTCCCTTCGCCAATATCCTGCTGAAAGGTACTTCGTGGGGTGCTTCCTCGAACGAGAACGGGGAATATATCTTGACTAAGGTCCCGGCCGGAAATTATACCCTCGTCGTCTCAGCCGTCGGACACGCGAATATGGAACGGGATTTCATCATATCCGCCGATCAGACACTGGTGGTGAATGTCGAGATCGCCAATGCCGATGTTCAGCTGAATGAGATCCTGGTCTACGGTGCGTCATTAAGAAAAGAACGGATCACCGAAGCTCCGGCAGCGATCTCTGTGGTGGAAGGGAAGGGGCTCTTGCGCACTGCTTCATCCGGCCAGCTCCCCAAATTATTGGAAGGACAGCCCGGTGTCGATCTTGTGCAGAGCGGCTTGTATGATTTCAATCTCAACACGCGGGGATTTAACTCGTCTCTGAACCGACGAGTGCTGATACTGCTGGACGGCCGCGATCTCGGTACCGCCTTCCTTAGTTCCACGGAATGGAACGGTATGGCCACGCCTCTCGAAGATCTCGGCAGGGTGGAAATGGTCCGCGGTCCCGGTTCTGCCCTCTACGGCGCGAATGCCTACAACGGCGTTTTGAACATTACCTCCATCGCACCGCGCGCAATGCTTGGGACAAAGATCACTGCCGGTATCGGCGAATTGAGCATGTACCGCGCCGATGTGCGCCATGCCGGTGAGTTCGAACATTACAGCTTCCGCGTGAATGCCGGCGGCGTGACCGGAAGGACGTTCAGCAAAACAAGGACCACTTCCATCACCGGCGACCGGAAACAGGATATCTATAATGCTGCCACCAACGGTGCATTCCAGAATCAGATCAATAATAATCAAACCTTTGAATACGAAGGACTCAGCTCCCTCAATAATGAAGTTGCTCCTCTCCGGGACGAACCGGTGAACCAATTCTACCTTTCCGGCCGGCTGGACCATGAATATGAGAATGGCGGATCCACAACGATTGAAGGAGGGATCACGCAGGTAGAGAATGAAGCGATCGTCACCGGTATCGGCCGTGTTCAGGTGCAGCGTGCACGCAGGCCGTACGGACGATTGAGCTACAGCGGTCATGGTTTCAATATCAATCTCTGGTCGCAGTCCCGCATCAATATGGCTCCGGAAGTCTCCCTCTCCACTGCATTGGACCTCGTTCAGGATGCGAATATTTCACAGGGGGAAGCGCAATTCCATAAATCGTTCCTGGAAGATCAGCTCTTCCTGGTGGCGGGAATTTCCCACCGGATCATTTCCATCGACACGAAGAATACGCTGATGATCGGCTCCCGCACGGATAATACCTCCGGATTCTTCGGACAGGCGGAATACCGTTTTACCCCGACACTCAAAGTGGTCACTGCGGCCCGTTTTGACAAATCGTCACTGCACGAAAGTTTTTTCTCTCCCAAAGCGGCGGTCGTGTTCTCACCCTTTGCCAATCATACGTTCAGAGCGACTTACAATAAGGCATTTCAGTCCCCTAATTACTCCGAACTCTATTTGAATGTGAATCATCCGTACCGCGGATTCACCACATTCTTCGGCGCCGCAACTCAGGGATTGGTCTACCGTGGAAATCCGAATCTGAAAGTTGAGAAGATCGAAGGATATGAAGTGGGATATAACGGCATCATCGACGGGAAATTATTCCTGACGGTCGATGTCTATTATAACAATCTGAATGATTTCATCTCGGATCTGGGTTCCGGTTTTAACGCGAATCTTCCTTCGCCCTCCATCATCAACAGAACAAGCTACCGTACCGGAAATGATACATCCTTCTCGCATCAGGTCTGGTCCTACAAGAACGTCGGGAAAGTGAAGGAATACGGCTACGATCTTGCCGTGAACTATTACTTGACGGATGAGTTCATACTGGATGCAAATTATACGTACTTCCAGTTCGAGATCGATAAGAAGAGCATCAGCGCAGTCGATGCCGCTCAGATCCAGCCGAATTCACCCCGCTGGAAAGCGAATGCCGGTATCACATATCAGAACAAGAATAATTATGATGTGTCGCTGAAGATCAAATATGTGCCGTCCTACTTCTGGTCCGCCGGCGTCTTTACCGGACCGATCCACTCCTATGCATTGGTGAACCTCTCCGCCGGATATGTGGTGGACGAGAGCATGAGCCTGAATTTCAACATCGCCAACATTCTGGACCGCCGGCATTATGAGATCTTCGGCGGATCGTATCTCGGCAGACGCTCAACACTCAGCGCAACATATTCTTTTTAGGAACCAACGGTAAGTGGCGGAAACATGGTACGCCGAGTCCCGAAGTTCATCGGGATAAACTCCGGCGGGGCGTGAATCCCAAATGAAAAAAGCCGTGTCACATTCATCCTGTGACACGGCTTTTTTTTTGTACGGCTATCTCGAATTTTATTTCAGTTTTTCCAGCAGTTCCTTTGCTTCTTTTCGGTACGTATCATCATCCTCATCCAGTTTCGG
>CALRIY020000049.1:0-26171 GCA_943364975.1 Synechococcus sp. UW140 | reverse complement strand
TGTGAACCGGACCGGTGTTCCGTCCGGCATGATCTGCCCGAGAGAATCCTTCAGGATCACCGTGATCTTCGAACTGTCCTTATTCAATTGTCCCCAGATGAACTGCGGATCAGCTGACAATACGATCGTTTTGGGACGCACGGGCATGACGGCGGTGATGACGGCATCTTTATCCCCTGCAGCAACATTCGATGCAGAAACAACTGCGCTGTTGCGAAGTGTCTGATGACCGAGATTCGGAGCAGCAAGGATCTCCACAGTGATCTGTCTGGACGAAAATGCGGGGATCGAACCGAGATTCCATTTGATCAGCCGTTTATCGGCTGAGATGCTGTCCGGAGTGAGCGATGCCGACCGATAGCTTCCCAAGAGTGAGACGGTATCATACACAACGGTATTCTGCGCCGGGATATTCCCCGTATTGAATACTGACAACACATACGAGACCGTTCTGCCCGACCCGACGAACGGTGAAGATGATGTCATGCTGAATGAAAGACGCGGAAATGTACTGACAATGAATGTCTTTGCCGCAGAGATCGACGCAGCATCCCACAAAAGGTTCGATTCAAAATTCAGTTGTGTATTGACCGCCAATGAACTGTCGATGACCACCTTCACGCGAACGGAATCGGATCTCCCCGAAGCTACATTGAACACTCTCCATGTGACTGAATTCCCGGAGATGGTCCCGCCGGTCGATCCGGGAACAAACTTCATGCCTGCGGGAGGAAGGATCCCTTCGATGGTTGCAGAATCCGCTGCAGCATTCCCGATATTCTTGTAGATGATGCGGACCATTACGGTCTCTTTTCCAAATACAAAACTGTCCGGATTGCTGACGGACATTTCAAAGTTCGGAGCATCGAGAACGCTGAACTGGAGTGTATTGGAATTGACCGAATCCTTGGGGAATGATTTATACTGGTACCGTGCTTTCGCCGTGTTCGTGATAACTGTATTTGCCGAAGTTTGCGCAACGGCATAGGAACTCACACCGATCACTGCTATGAACAGAAGGATCAAAAATTGCGGGAACATTCGATATGTAGGAACAGCCTGCATGGTCTGGAAGTCTCTATTTGATTTTCACTTTGAATTCTACCGTACCGGTCGATTTCGCCGATAGCGTACCGATCGATACCGTCACAACGGTATTATTCGATCCATCCGAACTGATCACGACACCGCCGGTGTTATCGGACCGTGCTATGCCGTTCACTTTCACGCTGTTGGGGATATACTTCGTCACTTCGGGGGTCGTATCCACTATCGCAAAATCATTTACTGCAACGCTTCCCTCATTATTGTAAGTGATGAGATAACTGATCACCGAACCGGCCGGTTGGTCCCCTGCCGGCAGCGTCGTCTTCTGCAGCGTCACGACAGGCGCCGAAATTGTTGTCACGGACACTGTGCCGGATGTTTTTGCATGGTCGCCGGCCGAGGCCGCTGTCACCCGCAGTGAATCGCGCATTTGATCCTGCGATACCAAAGGAATGAGCGTCCGCGCAAAGATTCGCAGACTGTCACCGACGGCAAGGGAATCCGAATCAACGCCGGAAGAATCATTGGAATTGCTCAATTGAGGATCGGTGATATCCCAATTCCCGTTATTGTTTGCATCTCGGTATAATTTCCAGGCAAAGTTCAGATTGGACACTGCTGAAAGTTCCACCACATCCTTGAATGCTCCGGTGTTCTTCACACTGTACCGGTAGAAGAGTGAATCCCCCATCTCTTTTGATTGGGAGACTGAATATGGAATGATCTGCACTCCATACTCCAGCACGCCGGTGACGGTGACCGTGACAAGATTGGTTTGAACGGAGTAATTATTCGTTCCGGATGAATAACTGACGGTGAACCTGTTCGGAATGACCGTGCCCGGAGTGATACCGTTATTCACGGTGAATGTCACCGTTACCGTCACAGACTGCGACGGAGAAAGAGTGCCGATCGTCCAAAGGACCGGATTGGATGATCCATTCACAGTGCCCAGCGATGCGGAACCAGAGACGAATGTTAAACCTGCCGGTACCAGATCGGAAATTGAAATCCCGGTCGCGGCAACGGTCCCGTTATTCGTCAGTGTAAATGAATAGGTGATCTGCTGACCGGCAGAAGGTGTCGGGTTATTGACCGTCAGTCCGGGAGTCAGCGGATCAAAACCCGTTGTCCGTACCGTCGTGATATATCGTCCGGTATTGGAGCGGGTGGTATCGAACAGCGAACGCGCTGTGAGCGACGTAGTATCTTTCGCCCCGTTCAGTGATTCATTACGAGGGACAAAGATGCGGATAATGACCGAACGCTGTGCATCCGCTGCCATCGAGAGTGTCTGCGAAATACTTCCGGCGGACAATTCATTCGGCTGCAATATCCCGTCACCGTTCGCATCATTGTACACCGCCGTTCCCCAGCCGCGCGAAGAGACGGCTGTGAGTTTTGCCGCATCGGTCCCATTCCCGGAGTTGATGATATTCACCGGATAGTCAACATTCGTACTGTCGCTCGACGTCAGGAATGCATTCGTCGCAGGAGTGATATTGACCGCACTTTTTTGTCCTACCGTTATTGTCAACACGGCTGAATAGGCCGTGTCCACCGCTGCACCGGTTCGCGAGGAGAACGTCACTCTGGACCGTGACTGGATCACTGTACCGGCGGGGGTTCCTGCAGCAAACGCATCGGAAGCTGCAAGAAGCACCGCGAGAAGAGCAAGAAATATTTTATGTTGATTCATCATGAACATGGCTGTGGAATTAATTGACGGTCGCTTTATATTCAATAGTACCTTCTGCCGACAATCCGCTCAGCATACCGAGTCCGATGGAGATCACTTTTTTCCCGGAGACAGTCGTTACCGTCACTTCGTCCCCGTCCGCAGCATCGGTCTTTGACGTACCGTTCACCTTTACTGAATTCGCAGTATAGGTCATACTGTCCGCTTCTGTCTCCGTAATGGTCGTATTATACGCTTTACCATGTCCTGTATTTTGATACGTAACGGTGAAGGTCATTTCGGTGCCGGGAACCTGATTCCCCGACGGCGAAACGGTGCGTGTAAGAACAACATCTGCGATATTGATGGTGGTCGTGCCGTTCGCGCTCTGGAATTTTGACGCATCGAATGCCGATTTCACGGTGAATGTCGTGATATCCTGAGCCTGATCGGATGATACATCGGGAACGATGAGCCGTGCGATCACTTTTGCACTGTCATATGCAGCTACTGAATCCACATCGACTCCCGCAGAGGCGTTCGTATTGGATAGTTGAATGTCTCCTCCGTCGATCGAACCGTTGGAATTCACGTCCTTGAATAAGGTCCATGTAAGTGACCGTGAAGAATTGTATTCCATCTCCAGAACATCTTTTGCATTCCCGGTATTCTTCACTGTGACGGCATAGGTCAAAGTGTCCTCCGGTTCTTTTGCTGCGCTGAAAACGAGCGGGGTGATCTGAACGCCGCGGATGACACCGACAGCAGCGGACGGATTGTTTGATGTCACAGTGAATGTATTTCCATTCACCGTATAGGTCATGGATATTGTATTGTTCAGCACCGTCCCGTTCGGCAATCCATTGATCACCTGGAGCGTGATTGAAACAGTGACCGAACCGCCTGGATTGACAGTTCCGACGGACCATGTAACGGGATTTCCGGATGTGTTAACAGTTCCCTGAGTGCTGTTCGCCGACACGAAGCTGAACATCCCTGTATTGAACAGATCGGAAAATGAAACACCGCTCGCTGTAACACTTCCGCCGTTGGAGATCGTGATACTGTAGACGACATTTTGTCCGGGGGATGGATTTGTCGGAGTGACGCTCCATCCGGAACTGATGTTCGGGAAATACGCGGTATTCACTGTTGTGCGGGCCTGTGATGTATTCGTTTTCGTTTCATCAAAGAGCGAGACAGCAGTGACGACTGTCGTATCGATCTGTCCGTTCAGCGAAGCATCTTTCGGAACGAAGACCCTCAAGAACGCTTTATACGAGGCATCGGCGGCGATGGAAGCGGTCTGCGTCACTGCACCGGCGGTGATCTCACCGTTCTGAAGAGTTCCGTCCCCGTTCGAATCAAAGTAGAATGCTCGGCTCCATCCTTTCGATGAAACACTCGAAAGCGAGAACTGGTCCGTCCCGTTTCCGGAGTTAGTGACAGTGACCGGATAGACTACAAATGTGCTGTCACTCTGCGTCGTGACCGCATTGGAGGAAGGAGTAATGTTCACAGCCGCAACCTGCGCAACAGTGAAACTCAGTGTGTTGGAATACACCGTATCCACGATCGATCCGCTGGACGACGAGAAGACAACCCGTGAACGCGATTGAATAACCGTTCCTGCCGGCGTACCGACAGCGAATAATTGCTGGCTCAACAGGATCAATCCTGCGGCGAGCAGAAATCCGTTCAGAGTATAGTGATTGTTTTTCATGACATTATCCCCAATTGATTCTTTTACCGTACGATGGCCTTAAAGAAAACTGTTCCTTCTTCACCAGGATTGATCCGTTTTGCTACTTTCCAATTGACGCCGGTGACCTCGCCCTGCTGCGGCGGTGTAACCTTGCGGCGGTCGATGGTCACTTCCGCTTTGTCGCCGGCAGCAGAATTATCCACATAGATCGTATTGATCGGAATGGGATTTGAGATGACCACATCCTGAGCCGGAGCATTGCCGATGTTGTGATACGTAATCGTATAGGTGATCGTATCGCCAGGATACGGAGTTGCGATGCTGGCGGAATTCAGAATGGAAAGTTCCGTCACTTCTTTTTTGCCGACGACGATCGATTCGATATTCTTTACCTGATTCGTCGATTTCTCAAAACTCTTCACTGTAGATGCGAGGGTCCGGAACGACAGGATCTCCACTTCCGATCCGGAAGCCGGGACGGCTGCGGATGTCAGTTTTACAAGACGCCCCGGGGCTTTCTGTTCGGTTGCTTCGGTCGAAACGGTCGTGCCGGTATTACCGGCAAGCATTACAAGCGGATAGCTTGCTTTCCCATTCTCCACACGGCTGTTGGATGCTCCGTTCGCACCGACCTTGGAGACATACCCGTCGCCGAACAGTGTCATGACAGCATCGAGACTCTTTGCGGAAGCGGACTTCACCTTCACTGAGACCTGAACGGCTTTCCCCAGCGGCATCGTTTCATCGTTCACCACATCAGATTCGATCGTGAGTGTCGTCGTTCCTGCTGTGTAGGTTTGCGTTGTCCGTGTTCCGGCTGTCTGCACTTTCGCTTTCGCTGAAAAATCTTTCGCATTTACCGTAAGGACCGCCTTCCCGCCTTCTTTGATCTCAAGGAACGGAGCTGCAGTATTGGTATTATTCGAGATCCAAAAACCGAAGAGGGCTTCATCTTTGGCATTCAGCGCCGGTTTCACGGTGACAAGTCCGATCTTACCGTTCTTTGTCTTGTTCAATCCGTTGGTCTGCAGCAGATACTCATACAGTTTCAACTGGGTACCTTGTGCAAGAACGAAGGTGCTCGCAAGTATGGATATGAAGAGGATCTTTTTCATTGATGTAACTCCTTAAATTAATTAACTATGGTTTTGAATTTCACTTGTTTGTAAGAACCAGGCGTCAGCGTTGCAAAGGTGATCGTAATAGTCGAACCGCTGACCGTCACCTCATCGCCGTCCGAAGCATTGGTCTTTGACACACCGTTCACCTGGATCCCCTGCGCAGCGCCGTAGCCGTTGATCACAAAGGTCGTATTGGCGGGAATCGTATACGTTGCCGTTACCATAGTTGCATTGGAGGTGCCGGCATTACGGTATTTCAATGTATAGACGAGTGTATCTCCCGGGATCGGATTAGTATTGCTGACGACATTGGTATCGATTCCGATGTTCGCCACATTCGTAATTGTCACCGATGCGGATACATTTTCACTATTTCCTCCTCCAAAATCAATAGCTGCGGTATTATTGACAGCTTCGGAGACATCCATCAGAGAATCCGTATTTGTCTTGAACGTGCGTACAGCTGTCGCTCCGCTGGCGAGTGAGAATGAAGGCCAGGTGATCGTCCCCCCCACCATGCTTCCGTTACCGTTGTTGGATTGACCGGCGATACCTCCGCTGTTGCTGATCGTTCCGGATTTCAGGATGAGATTATTATCCAACGGATCGGTCACTACAATGGAACTTTTTGTCACATTATAAGGATTGGTGACCGATATAGTATAGAGCAAAGAGTCGCCGGCAACAGCCGTACCGCCATTGATATCCGATACTGACTTCGTGGAGACATTGGTACCGAACGCCCAATCACCTGCGATGGAATTGGTCAATCCGGTCACTTCAAGATAATTGCTCACACTGTCATAAGATGTAGCATTTCGATTGATCCACGAACCTGAATACTGCCACAATTTCATCAACGTTTCATTGAGACTGTTCGCATCGGCGTTCTCATAATGCAGTCTGAGGGTGGACGTAAGTCCGCTCCCTCCGGTCAATGCAATATTCACCGCTCGGTTGACGGCAACGAATGTCGGACTTGCAGGAGCAGTTTGTGCCGACGTCATTGTGACAGAGGTCGGAGGAGTTCCCGAGGTGAAAGTGATCAGCGAATTCGGTCCTTCAAAAGCATACGGCGTGGAGAGAGCGAACGTATGCGTCCGCGTGATCGTCCCAAGGATAATTCCATTCCCTGTCCGAGTTGACGTAACTGTCACGGAATTCGCAGAAGTATTCATCGTTCCAGAAGTCATTGTCAATGTCGCAGCGTTGATGCTGTTGCTCAGATTGACTGCGACGGACTGGGATGATTTGTTCACGACAAGCGTTGCAAACGTCGTCGCGCCCGTCACCACTGTAGTGCCGCTTCCGGCCAACGCGATCGTGGAGGTTGACGGAGTGAATGTTCCTGAATTCGTCCAATTACCATACAATGTATCCGTCGATGAGGAAGCATCAAATGTTGTGGAAGCACCGATCGTTACATTGCCAAGAATTCGGAGGTTTCCGGAGGCGGTCTTCGTTCCTCCTGTTGCGGTCTCTAAATTATTGAACGTGAATGACGGAATGGATTGTGCGCCCGATCCATTGAACTGCACCGTGCTGCCGGTGACAATGAAATCCCCGGAAGTGAATGATGCTGTATTCGTGAATGAGCCTGCCACTCCGATCGTCCCTGCACCGGCCAACGTGATGCTGTTTGTCGTTCTGGTGCCGCTGAAGCGGAGCGAATGATAATTGAATGCCGGGATCGATTGTGCACCGGTTCCGTTGAACTCTACAAGACTGTTCGTTGTGGAATACGTTACGGATGTCGCTGTTAGAGACAATGTTCCGGCGATAGCGATAGTGTCGCTTCCGGCCAATGTTACCGTCGCGCTCCCGCGCGCACCGCTCACTGTTAGATTATGATAATCAAATGCCGCAATGGTCTGTGCACCGGCACCGGTATAGTCGATCGTATTGCCCGATGTAGAGTAGACTCCGGTCGTGAAGGTAGCAGAGGGTGTGAACGTTCCGGCGATGGAAATGGTCGATGCCGGAAAGACAATATTGTTCACGGTCCGAGCTCCGCTCACCGTCAGATGATGATACGTTCCTGCTTTGACCGTCTGTGCACCTGTCCCATTGTATATGACCGTATTGTTATTGGCAGTGGAAGTCAATGTTCCGACCGCAAGCAGTGAATCGCCGACATTCAGCGAAGCATTCGCTGCGTTCACCCAGGTGGAACCGGCCGCATCACCAATCAATCGTGTGAGACGGACTGTTCCGTTATTCGTCACGGTATTCCCCGAAGCGATCTGTACGCGGTATAACGTGTCATTGACTGCGGTGATCAGTTTCCCGGTACCATTCACAAACAGCGTTGAAGTTCCTGTCGCTTTTCCGGAGGAACCGGAGAGCGTATCGGTGACATTATCTTCCCACGAGATCCGTCCGCTGCCGCTCCACTTACCGTTGAAGATCATACTGCCGTACAATTCAAGAGTATTTCCTCCGTCCGCAAGTTCGCCTCCTGAATTGATGGTCAGACGGGATATCTTGCGCGCATCGACCAGAGTAACAACGTGAGGACTTGCAATTACCACTTGATCGCGCCGTTTTGGAACTTTATTCAGGTCCCACGTTCCGGCAGTTGACCAGTTGCCGGTCATGACCGACGTATAGATCTGGGATGTCGGTTTACCGACGGCAAATTCACTGAACGATGTTCCGTTCATTCCGCGCATGCTGGTCGATGTGACTGTCCCGGCCGTGATCTCATCCCACACTCCGTTATCTTTCTTCGCCATGATAAAATCCGAGAAGTCAGAAATGCCCGCATCGACATCTCCGCTCAGCCAGTTGAAGGTAATGTTATAGGAATCGAATGCGATCCCGCTGTTCCGCACGATCCAGTACCGGTTCACGCTTGAATCGGAGCGGACCGAAGAGGCAGAGATATCAGGATGTTCTCCGGCGATCATCTGAACGGTCAAATTTCCTCCGGAAGAGATTGTTCCGAATGAAACGGTGGCAGGTAGATGCTGCGTTGCCGTTCCGATGTTGAACGTCAGTGAGTCGGATGCGGGTGTGAAATATCTCCTCAGATTTCCAAACACATGACCGCTCGTCCTGGAGACCGATCCGGTAGAACTAATATAGAGCGTGTCATTTGGTGCGGTGATGACACCCGATGTCAACGTGAGCACACCATTCACCGTTACATTACTGTCCAGCGTGACGCCGTTGGATGAATTGTTCAGTTGAAGGTTCGTGACCGAACCGGCGCCTGTCAGTTGATGCTGTGTCGTTCCGTTCAGGATGATCTTTCCTGACCCTGTGTGTGCGCCGTTCACGGTGAGACTGTCTTTCACAGTGATATCAGCACCACCATCCGCCAGAACTGTGCCGGAACCGATCGATAAATTTCCGTTCACAGTGAAGGATGACGCAGCTGTCTTCACTTCCCCGCCGCTGCCGGAAAGACGGAGATTCTTGTAGGTCTGTGCTGAAATGGTCTGCGGTCCGCCTGCCGTATCATAGCCGAACACACCTCCGGAAAGTGTCACTGTCCCTGAAACGGACGGGAACGAAGCTTTCGTCCTGAAATCCCCGCTGTACTGTGTTAGATTTCCGCTCACTGTGAGGGAATTTCCGGATTGTATCGTCAATCGGAGCGTATCATTCTGAAGGACAAGATCCTTCACGACACCCGAGACGTTCACATTGATCGTATCTTTACCGTCGAACACGACATCATTGAAAGCAGTCGGCTGACTGTTCGTGCTCCAATTATTATCATCACCCCAATTATATGTTCCGGCACCTTTCGTCCAATACAACACACTCGAGACCTCGCCGGTGGCGAAGTCGCCGAACCCTGTAAGGTTCAGATTCTTGATCCATGTTGAATTCCTGAGTACGGTCGTGGCAGCGAACCATGTCGAATTGTATCTCTTGGCAAAGAATGCGTTTGTGTTCGCACCGGCATCAAGATCACCTGCCACGAAATTCAATGTGATATCATACGTTGTAAAAGTGATCCCGCTGTTCGTCAGCGTCCAATACCGATTGACCATCTTGTCCTGATCGAGACCGGAATATTTGATAAGAGGATGATTCCCGCCGGTGGTATTTACCGTCAACGTGCCGGCAACGGAGACGGCATTGAACGTCAATGACACCGGTGCATACGTGGTTGCATCCCCTACCTCGAATGTGTAGGACTGCGGAAGCGTATTCACAGAAATGGTTTTCTCCAGTTTCCCGTTCACATATCCCAAAGTCTGTACTGTCGAGCCCGAACTACCGATGGTCATCGTATTCGATCCCATTCCAAATGCACCGTTCGTCATCGTCAGGGTGCCGTTCACGGTGACGTTCGTGGAAGCGGTCGCGCCGAGCGCATCATTTAGTTCCAGATTGTTGAACGTACCGGAGCCCGACACAAGATGTGCGGACGAACCGCCGGTCAAGGTGATCTTTCCGCTTCCCGATGTTGCTGCGTTATTGACCACATTTCCTTTTGTTGAAACGATGACGCTAGAGGTCATCAGATCGAGTGTTCCGGCACTCAATGTGAGATTACCATTCACCGTGATGTTCGAATCGACGCTCTTTGTACCGCTTCCGCTGACAATCAGATTGTTGAACGTGAATTTCGGAATGGATTGTGATGCACCGTTGAAATCCACAGTGCTGCCGGTGATGGTGTGTCCGGTCGCATACGCTTTGTTGAAAGTTCCCGCGATTCCGACCGTGCCGGACGGAAAAACTTTATTGAATCCGCTGAATGTCAAATTACCGTAATTCATCGGGAGGACGGACTGACCAGCGGAACTCTTATTATAATTCACGGTACCGGTTGCAGCACTGGTTAGAGTGCCCGAGGTAAGGACTGCAGCATTGTTCAACGTGAGAGTAAATGTGCTGACGGCAAGGTTTCCCGTTGTCAAGTTCAAGGTATCGTCAACGGCTATATTCGAAGACAATGTAACACCGGAACTGTTGTTGATCGTAAGGTCATAGACAGTGTTTGCGGTGGGTGTTGTGGTAAATACTCCGGTGATCTGTCCGGCAGCACCTTCATAGACATAATTCGCCGCAGAGCTGAATGTCCGTGTCGTTGATTGAACATTCCCGCTTGCACCGGCCGAGGCAATTCCGGCGGTCGATCCGATCTTAATCGTTGAACCCGCACTCAATGTAAAAGCATTTCCGCCAAGCACATTCGTTCCCATTTTGATGGTTGCGCCGTTGAACACAACGACATTGACCGTACCGGAAACAGTACTTCCGCCGGTGAATATCTGGTCGGTATTCCCCTGCAGAGCAAGGATCCCTGTCCCAGCACTCGACTGAAATGTTCCACCCGACAGCGACAGGTCACCACGGATGGTGATCGAATCGGTCACTGCACCCGTGGAGAAATTCAATGTTCCGCCGGACACATACAGACCGCCTGTCGTTCTCATATAGACCGCACCGGTGCTGGAGGTAAGCGTGAATGATCCTGCCGTGACACTGTCATTCCGTCCAACATTGATCACAGCATTACCGGTATTATTTTTTACGATCAGTGTGCCGCCGTTCACCACAAAACTTCCGCCGACGGTCATGGTTGTTGTTTGATTTCCGTAGAGGACCAGACTGGATGAGCCGGTGCTGGTGACCATGAAATTACCCATCACAGAATCGAGCGTTCCGCTGAACGTGCTCAGAGCAGATTGGCCGGTCGAGTTCCATTTGAAATTCCCAAACGCCTGAGCACCGAGTGAAGTGCGGAAAGCATTGTTGGCTGCCAGAGTAGCTCCGGTCACCTCACAAGTTGCAGACGGATTCCACGTAGCGGAGGGTATTGCTGTTTGTGCAGCATTGGTTAACGCATGCTGATATAATCCTCCGGCACCGTATCGCAACGTTGTGATTGTTGCTCCGGAAACGGTATTTGCCACCCAGCGGAATGTTCCGTTGACGAGTAAGGAATTTGCGGTTGTGCCAAGCGTTAGATTGCCTCCGTTGACAATAAGAGTGCCGCCGGACTCAACGATCGTTTGATCGATTGTAACGTTTGCCGTTACGGTCACTGTATGGCCATTTTGTATAGTGATCTGACCGTTCGCACTGGTTGGTGATGCGACCGCTGCTACCCAGGTCGTTCCGTTGAACCGTTCCCAAACTGTTCCAAAATTGTTCCAGTTGCCTGTTGCTTTGGTACGATACGCTCCTGAGGTCACCTGGATACCGACAACATATGTTCCGAGTGAATCGACGCCGGTTGCCTGAGTGGTTGTAGCAGTCCTTGTTCCGGCAGTTGTGGAATCCCACGTGACTCCGTTATGGACGTTCATCCTGAACGATGCCGTGTTGGTGGTCTGATCAAGGTCACCCGGATTGATGAACGTCAACGTGAGTGAATACCCGGAGGCGATCGTATAGGCCAAACCACCTGAGTTGACTGACTGCCAAGAGCGATTCACATTATCCGTCGCATCGATATAGGACGAATTGATATCCGGATGTTCTCCTGCAACGGACGTAACCGCGATATTCCCAGCAGATGAGACCGTTGTAAATACAAATGTTGCGGGTGTATATATCGAAGCTGTTGCACCGCCCACTTCAAATGTCCTGGATACATTTGAACCGACAGCGACATTCTTTTCCAGCCATCCGTACACGTGACCGGATGTTCTGGAGACCGAACCGCTTGTTCCGACGGTGACCGTATCGGTCCCAGTGCTCAACACGCCGCTCGTAAATGTTAAGGTACCATTCACTGTGGCATTTCCCGACATCACCACACCGGCGGCATTATTGAGTGTCAGGTTCTGGAATGTTCCACCGCCCGTAAGTGACTGTGAAGATGAACCGCGGAAGACCACCGAACCGGCGCCGGAATGAACTCCGGAATTCGACACCGCACCGAAGACATTCAATGCGACTCCGCCGTCCGCGAGTGTGTTGCCGGCGCCGATGGTCAGCGTACCAAGAACAGTGTCAGCGCCGCTCTGAAGCGTTTTTGTCCCTGCATTACTGAGGGTGAGATTATGATATGTGAGCAAAGGGATATTCTGAGCGCCGGATGATTTGAAATCGACGGTGCTTCCGGTGACGGTGTGTCCTTGAGCCGTACCGGAATTGAATGTACCGGAAATTCCGACCGTACCGCCGTTCGGCAATGTCTTGACAAAATTGCTGAATGTTAAATTTCCGTAATCGGCCGCCAGGATATTCTGCACAGCGGAAGATTTGTTATAGTTGACCGTGCCTGTCGACGAGGAGGTCAGTGTTCCGCCCCCTGTCACAACTCCGTTCAATGTGAGTGTCAGTGATCCGACTGCAAATGTCCCTGCAGAAAGAGCAAAGGAATCGGAGACCGTGACATTGTTCACCATCGTAACCGAACCGACACTGTTCGTTATGAACAATTTATTGAAGGTCTCACCCGAAGCGTCTGTGATGCTTTGACTTCCGGTACCGTTAAAAGTCACTTTCCCGGTGCTCGGTGTGAATGTTCCGCTATTGGACCAATTCCCTGCGACCGACATGTTCAATCCATTGGCATTCAGCGTTCCTGCCGTGACCGTTACATTGTTCAGGACGGTAAGATTATTTGTCACCAATTGGGCAGAGACGTTTGCACTGTTCACAACAAGATCATAGACCGGAATAGAACTGTTCACACGTATGGTCGATGCAGCGGGTGTTGATCCGTTACCGATCTGGATCGTTCCGCCGGTGATATTGTAATTTGTATAGGAGGTGTTGACGAAGCCGAGATTTTGTCCGCCGGGATTGCCGGGATTTTGGATCACGATCGTACCGCCGGACATCGTGAAAATGGATCCGGCAACATTCATGTTGAACGGAGCGCTGGTGGTGGATGTGCTTCCCGTTGTATTCAACGTCATTGTGCCGCTGCTGATGGAGAGATTGGTCAGCACATAACTGTTGAGCGGTTCAAAACGTCCGGCCACATTCAGAGCGCCGCCTGAAAGGACAAACACCCCTCCGTTCGAGATCAGATTGTTATCCGAAGCATTGCCGATGTTCACTGTTCCGTTCAACACGCGCAATTCGCCGGCGACGGTAATATTTCCGCCGGTGGTATTCAGGACCGCCGATGCGTGATTCACGCGAAGTCCGCCGGTAAGCGGGATCGAGACATTCCCGGTGAACGGTGTGGTGGTCACACCTGTTGCAAGATTGAATGTTCCGCTTGTCAACGTAAGATAGTTCGCTGCGGAGGAAGAGAAATTTGTCGCGAACACATCCAGAACATTCGATATCGATCCGCCGAGATTCATCGTGATGAGATAGAATCGAGTGACCGAGCCAGAACCGCTGATGGATTGTGTGCCGGATTTTGTGAAATTCGTCGTTGCACGGCTGTCGGCATCGGAGGACATATCGAATGTTCCGCTGTTTTGGATATTTCCCGTCACATTCAGTACGTGCGACGATGTGTTCGACGCCGTATTCACTCTGAATGTTCCGCCGGAACGGACATCAATATTCCCTACGACAGTAAATGTCCTTGCGGTAGCGTCATTTCCTATCTGGAGCGTGCCGCTCGTACCGAGACCGACAGAAAGCGAGTTCACAGTGACATTCTGATCGACTGTCACCGTATGACCATCCGCGATCACCACATTCGATGCTGCGGTGGGCACTATGCCGCTCTTCCATGTTGATGTGGAACTCCACAGACCGGTCGCTGCGGTGGTGTCATTTCCTGCGGCACTCGTTGCCTGATTCCCTGTCAGCGCAGAGCTGAGTCCCCCTTCGGAAACGGAATAGACCTTCCAATAATACGTTGTCCCTGCGAGCAAGCCGGTCTGATTGTAATTCAGCGTTCCCGCGGCGAGCTGTGTGATGAAGTTATAGGTTGCGCCGCCGTCATCGGAACGGTAGACAGTGTAGGCGATCTCATTCGGTGAATCGCTCCAATTCACCTGCATCGATGTCTGTGTGACGGACGTGAAAGAAATTCCGGTCGGTGCCGTCGGGACCGGCGGTGAAAATTTGATCGATGTATACGATGCCGGAAGCGTCTGCAGTGTATGCGGAGTGTTGGATGCACCGCCGTTCACCCCTGCTTCGGAGAATGTTGTGCTGTTCGGAGATTGCTGCACGAGCATTTCCGCCGCGGTCGGTGTCGTGCTGATCGAGGTACCGTTCATTCCAGACGTATATCCCTGAACAATGTTGACCGTTTGTGCTGCAAAACTGAATGTGCTGATGTCCATGTAGCCGTAGACAAATTCGATCTCACCGGTCCCTTCATATAACTTCACCTGATAATTGAACGACGGATTTCCGCCCGCACCGCTGTACCATGGCTGACTGCGGATCCATTCGACAGTCAACACTCTGCTCCCCGCAGATCCGGTGGTCAAATATCGGATACCATTACCCAGCGCGTCCAAACCACCTGCTGATGTATCAGTCGTTTGATCATAATAGAACGGTGCGATCGTCAACGGCATGGTCCGAGTTGTGGCCGAAGCGGGAGCACTGAGGTCATTATCCGATGAACCGTATTGATTCGTCGCCGGTCCGCCATTATTCGTCGCGGAGGAGAAATCGATGAATCCGTTGGTCGATACGGAGAATGTGGTATATCGGGTTCCCAGATACCAGAAATCGAAACCGATCGAAACGGGGAAACTGCGGTCATCATCTTCCGCGCCGGAACCGGTGAATCGCCAGGACGGAACAGCATTACCGGTAAATTCAATGGAATTATAGGTAATGCCGGTCGAGCGGACGATGCTGCCGTTGGGTGCTTTATAGTTCGCCAAACTTTGCGCAAATGCGAACTGCATACTGCCGGCCGCGATGCAAAGCAGGATGAACACGTATTTCCGTGTCCGGCCGGCATTGGTATCTATTATAGAGGGGCTGTTGATCATGCTACTGGCAATCGGCTGATTATTTATTGAATAAATTTAAGATCTTTTCCGTGAATTTCGCGCGGACAGAGATGAACGGTCCGGCGGACTGATAATCTTTTCCAACGAGATCACGGTCGGCGGTTCCGACAAAATTATACCCGGCAGCAAGTCGGATGTTCTCGAACACGACGTTGCCGATCTCTGCACTGTATCCGCGTTTGATCGAGGAAGAATTCGCCTGATCGACGATCCGTGAGTTCAAAATACGATATTCTGCCGCAACATCGAAATTATTCCAGCGGAGATCATATTCCGCACGAACAAGATAGAAATCCGTAAAGGTCGCCGCATTCAATCCGAATGCCTCTTCCGATGCGAACTTCATCGCATATTTCGTCCCGATCTCAAGTCCGATGATCGGTTCAACGAACGTGTGGATCGAGATGATGTCCACATCATACGATGTCTGCGGCATGACAACACCGTTGAATTCCATCTTCTTCTCATACTTGCCGATCGCATTCAGCCAGTCGAATTCCACCGGGCGATAGGCAATACCGACCGCGTTGTCGAATTTCTTGAGCAATCCTCCGCCTAAGGATGCACCGATCTGATTGCCGGAAAGCGCACCGTCTGCAAATGTGGAGTTTGGTGTCTGCGATGCGAAACGGTCCTCTTCGAAATAGATCATCTTATTGATCAGAGTGAAATCCGATGCGAGACGGATATCGCCGCCGAAGGTGATGCTGCGGCGGATGGACTGCGGATTCTTGGCGAACTCCCCTTTCACCGATGCTTTGTAGGAAGCTTTCGGCAGATATTCAAATCCGACGGAGATAGCATCATTATCGCCGGTCTGTGCTTCAGCAACATTCCGGTCAAGAGCGCGTGTCCGTTCAAAGGAGAGATTTCCGGTGATCTCGTCCGTGATCTTCGTGCTGTTCTTCAAACCGATGCTCGCCTGGTTACGCTGTCCGTTAATACCGCTGCCGATCTCGTACTTACCGGTCACCGATGTTCCGTAGCCGACATCGGATGCCAGACCGAACATCGTCGTATTGCCGCTGCCGATGTAGAACCGCTGCTGAACGGTGAGCGATACATTATCCATGATACGGTATTCCATTCCGACCGCTGCATTGGAAGGTTTCACCTGCTCTTTTTTGGAATCGCTGAAGCTCTGTTCATATTCGCCCGTCAGGTTGATCCGGTCCGTCGCACGTACCGTAGTTTTCGCACTCAGCATGGTGGAATTCTTCGTCTCTGTCACTGCGGTGTCAGTCCGGCTGCTCTCATACTGCAGATTCTCCGCACGAAGGACGATGTTTGCAAAACTTGCGATCTTCCGTTCCACACCGCCGGTGATGGAGTTGACGAAGACATTCGTGTTTCCGCCGGACTGTTCCTGTCGGTAATAATCTGCGACCAGTTTTGTTTCGAACAGACCGTCGTATGAACCGCCGACGCCGTATTTGGTGGAGCCGATCTCTGCCGATCCGCCAGCACCTGCGGTCTGGTTGACGAAACCAGACTCGACACGACGGAAATATGATTTCAACTGCATCCGTTCGACGGGTGCCGCTCCAAGTTCTACTTTCCACGCTGAACCGCTGTTCGTCACATCGGATCCGTGCGCCACTTCAACGGACGTGTTCACGCGATTCAGATAATTATAGGAAGAATTGAATCCGAGAAGCGTATAGTTTGTCGGTGCCCGTTCTTCCGTCACTGCCGTCACTCCGACTTTCAGACCTTTCATGATCTCGCTTTCACCCTGCAGACCGGTCACATAATTGGTCGGGAAACCTGATTGTGATTCATACGAGACAATGATATAAACGGGATTACCGGCCTGATCGATGCTCTGCACCGGCTGCTTGAAGAACAAGGTTCCCTGCACATAATCGATCTCATAATCACCGAAGCGCGAGCGTTCCGTACGGCTGAGGATCAGTTCGTTATGACGCTTGTCGCGTGTTTCGATACGGATCTTTTCCGAACCGGGGACCACGTTGCTCGAACCGAGGAAATAATATCCTGAGATCCCCTGTCCGCGGATCTCATCCTGCACCACTTTACGGTCGGTCATGGTCGCAAAAGCATCCATTTTCGATGAACGTGATTCGTAATGACCTTTCACACCGGTGAACGTGCGGTCATAGCGGGACAATTCATTCTGATTGAAGGATGTGTTGAAGTCTCCAAACATCATGAAGGAACGGTTCAACTCCAATTTCACGAAGAACGGATTGCTTGTCTGAGCCGTGTAGTCGACCGTGCTGTTGTCACCGTAAATGGAATAGAGAACATCAGGATCAAGATCGCGGAAGAGACGATCACGCTGACGACGTTCGTTATCGAACGATGCAGTCAGCAGATATTTGTCCAGGATCGTGCCGCGTCCGTAGAATGCGAGCCGGCCTTCGGAATGGAATCCTGCATCGATCTTCTCTTTGTTCATAACACCGTTCATGCTGCCGGAAGTGGACAGGAGCGTTCCGCTTCCGTCCGCAGAACCGACGATCATCAGCGGCACGATCGGTGTGTTGAATTCCACTTCCTGAGCTGCCGTGACCGCACCCCAGTTCGCTTCGATCGTGCTGACAACCGCTGCCGAAGGCGCGACGACGGTGAACGGCACTTTCCCATTGACGATCTTCGCCTGTATCCCCTGCTGGTTCGGATCGATATCCTCGGCAATGATGCTGCCGGTGTCGCTCTTCAATGTGATGAAATACATTCCGGGAATAGCCACACCGAATTTATCCATCACAACCGCTTCGAAGTTCACTTTGGACCTGCCGTCGGCGACAAACGCTGTTTGCTGCGTGCGGATCTGAATACTGTTCGGTTCACCGGCGATATGGATCGAAACAGTATCGGTCTGCGGGAAGAGTTCCTGAGTGACGACCTTGAATGCGACCGGACCCTGCTGCACAGGGATGTTGAGGAAATCGAATACTCCGTCAGGACGCACCGTGCCCGTATCAACAGCAGCGCCGTTCATATAGAGGATCACTGATGATCCCGGCTTGCCGCTGATGATCACTGCCTGCCGGGTCATCATGCTCACTTCGTTCTGGGCAGGCGCAGAGATCTTCAGGCGCTGTCCAAGCGAAATGCTTGTGACGACGAGCAGTGCAGCGAGGCTATATGTGAGTTGTCGGAGTTTCACGTTGTTTGCGGAACTACCCGGATCACTCCGGATAGTTCCAATGGAACTAGTTGACCTTCAGCGTATATTTAACCTGCCGTTTACCGCCGGCATTCAGCGTGGTGACCGTTGTTACATAGTTACCGCTCTGCTTTTTGATCGTGCCGTACAGCGTACCAGCCGTTGTCGGATGGTTCGGGATCGTGACATGATCGGAATTGGAACCCTCTGTTCCCGTGACCATATCCCAAAGGTATGCGGAGTTGGAAACGTTGGTCATTCGTGAATCGCCTGCGATATCATCAGAGATGACAACATCCTTCGCCTGACCGTCACCGGTATTTTCGATCACCACAAAGATGGTGACGGAATCACCCGGCATGATGGAAGCCGAACCGTTCGTCGTAACGGTATCACCGGCTACTGTCTGATGGATCGTCTTGGAGCGTGTAACGACGATATTCGGAAGCAGCGGATCGACCTGGCCGAAGAGATTGAAATCGGTGGAGATATTCACAGAGTCACGGCGTGAATTCACTAAATGCTCGATATGGGTGATATCGGTGGTGAGACCGCTCGGAACTGCAGTTCTGATATAGACTGTGATGCTTGCACCGCGTGCGATGTACTTGGTAGTGTTCACATCAGCACCGCCGCCTGCGCCTGCAAAGAGTGAGTCATCGACAGCATTGAAACCGGCATTTGTCACATCATAATAGAACCGTGTTCCGGTCCATGTTCCCTGTGATGCTGCGCGGTAACGGACATTGTAGCCATCCTGACCGTTGCTGTTATTGGTGATTGTATAAGAGATCGTGATCGTATCGCCCGGATCCGCTGATTCTGTGGAATCAACAAGCGCGATATCCGTTGCCTGCAGGAACGATTTGAACAGGACGTTGAAGGACTGCGGGGAATTCGCCAGAACGCGTGTTCTGCCGATCTTACCGTTGGTGGAGTCATTGTAGGTTACGGAAAGCGTCGGTGTGCGTGTCGTTCCTTCAAGCACGGAACCCAGGTTTGCCAACAGCAGGAACAGACTGTCCGTTGAAGCAGTGGTGGATGATCCACCTTGACCATTGATCGTTCCGAAAGAATATGTTCTGGAAGAACCGGCACCGGCCGACCAATTTGTTCCGGCGGAATAGGATTGATCTGCATCATATGTCACAGTCAGCACAACGCCTTCAGCACGACCTAAACCGGAGTTGCTGATCGTTGCGTTATAACCGGTTGTGGAGCCCGGACGATATCCTGCCTGACCGCGTGAAAGTGTCAGCGTCAATTTGGACTGCTTCACCAGTGTGGTACGGGAAACTGTCGCAGAGACGGCGTTCAGGAACGATGCAGCAACTGCACGCGGACCGGAAGCATCCAAGTTCGTGTAGGTCGTATCGCTCATGTTCGCGGTGGAACGTGCGAGGAAATCGATCGCAATGGAATTTCCGTTGTAGGTGTAACCGGTACCGGAAGAATCAGGATCGGATTTCAAATAGACCTTTGCATAAACGGTCACAGCTGCATCCGGTGAGACGGTATCCGGTGTTGCTCCGGTGGTCGTCATGATGTGCTTGTTCGCGCCGCGTGTGAATCCCTGGGTCAAACCTGCATCTTTATAGAAACCGATGCTGTCCAGATATGCACCGCCGGCAGTGACGTTCGAAAGGATCTGGAACACATCCTGACCGTTACTGTTGTTGGTGACGGTCATCGTATAGACCACATAACCACCGTCGTATCCCTGACTGTTCGATGTGCTGATCGCAAGGGTCGACGCGGGACGATGAGCGACGTACACGCTCACGGAACCGTTCACGGAAGACATTGCTGCTCCGTTCTTATCGTTGTAGTTGATGGTTGCCGTGCTGGTCAGTAATGTACCGGCGCGGGTTCCGGCTGCAAAAGCATTCTGCAATGAAACAAGAACGAGCATCGCTGCTGCGATCATCGTCCCGGTGCGAAAGAACTTTGTGTTCTTCATGATGTTACTCCTTGTATTGTGTTGTTGATTGTGTGTTGTTTAATGTTTTTGTTTTTTTTCTACACTTGGTCCACATCTTATGGCGGTTTGTTATGCATATTTTTTTCCTTTTTATGTTTGATAGTTTTTTTTAAGTGATTATTTCATTATTGATATATTCGATCTCAGTTTGGATAATTCCAGATTTTCAAATTCCTGGTAGCTCGCGCAATAACGGATGGTCTCGTCGCCGGACAGATCGGCACTGTTGAATCCGCTTCCTCCGATGAAACAATGTGAACCGTTATTCTTGGCATATTCAGCGACACTGCGCATCTGTTCGTTCAGCATCGTTTTGTTCTCAACGATCGAGGAATACAGAACGACTGCATACGGCTTCGTTCTGGTGACGAATTGATTGATCGCATCCGCATTGATCCCTGTTCCCAGATTCAGCACGTTATATCCTTTCACTTCCAGCAGCGTCATCAATGCGGTCAGCTCGATCTCATTCTTCCCGTTCTCAATGGATGCGCAGACAATGGTCTTATGATTCTTCGGAAGTTTGGTGACAGTGTCGTTCAATTTGATCAGAACCGATGAGAGCATCGTGTGTGCGAGGTGATATTCGCTGACGGACAATTTATTCTGAACGAGCAGGAAATGGAGTTTCTTCGTGGTCGGTCTCAGCACATGATCGAACAGATCGGCAACGCTCAAGCCGGCATTGATCGTCTCCGTGAACAACGTCAGCAGTTCATCTTTATTCCCCTTGATCGCGGAGGAGAAGCAGACCGAGTGCAGCATATTATATTCCTGCTGGTGAACGATGGAACGGATGATCATCTCATCGCTCATCACCTGAGGGAACATTTGGACCGTCTCTTTTCCATATTTATTTTCGTTGATGAAATTATATACATCATCAGACCGGAATTTGCGGTGTCCGCCGGGAGTACGAAAACATTTCAGCTTCCCTTCATCGGTCCATCGTTTTATGGTGGACTTGTCGACACGAAGAATGCTAGCGACATCGTTGGTGGTGAACAGAACTTCTCCCATAACTTCCTCTAAATATAAAATGAGCGGTTTGACCTTTTCTCTACCTACAAGATAGAAATATAAAAAAAGCCTATCAATACTGAGCAAATTAGAGTTCTTTAATACAACTCTGTGATTGATTTAAGACACATTAAAGTTTTCTAATAAATTATTTGTATATAAAGATGGGTTACTTTAACGGCAGTAAATGAGGAAGGATTGAATTCAATAATTTTTTACTTTGGGATCCCCTTTTGTGCGATTGATTGAATAATCTCACAAAAACGGTCTAATTCCTGCAGGGTTGTGTAGAGGTTAGGAGTGATGCGTATTCCCTTGAATTCATCGTGGATGATCGGAGTTGTGTAAATCTTATGTTTTGATGAGAGAAAACCACCAATTTCAATAGGATCTACCCCTTCAACACCAAAATTTCCGATTGCACATGAATACGGGTCTTTAAAGGAAGTATTAAAATATATTTTTGGCGTATCCTTCAGCTTATTCATCCAATATCGGCTTAAATAGCGTAACCGAGCCTCTTTCCGCTTCCCTCCAATACCATGGTGGTAAGCTATCGATTCGCCTATCGCTAATTTTGTCGCTACAGAATAGGTCCCAATTTCCTCAAATTTCCGAATATCAGTCTGTTGCTTCTTTTCCGCGGCCATTAATGGCCATATTTTCTCGATTTTATCGCGTTTAATATATAAGAATCCAGTCCCTTTCGGCGCATACAGCCATTTATGCAGACTAGTCCCAAAATAATCACACTGAAGGTCCTTTTGAGTAAATTCAAATTGGGCAAAAGAGTGCGCACCATCCACAATCACTTCAATCCCTTTGGCACGGGCAATTTCACAAATAGCTTTAACGGGAAGGATCTGTCCTGTTAAATTGATCTGATGTGAGATCAGTATCACTTTCGTTTTTGTCGTTATTCCCTTTGAAAATGCATCAATGATCTCATTGTCCGATCTGACAGGAACCGGTACTTTCACCATTTTCAGCACCAATCCTTCACGTAACTCCCGCTGTTTCAGTGTGGTCAGCATCCGGGGATAATCCTGCGTTGTAGTAAGCACTTCATCCCCAGATTTGAGATCCATTCCCATTAAAAGAATTTCCAGGGATTCTGAGGCGTTTCTGGTGATCGCGATCTCTTCCCGGTCACACCCGAACATTTCTGCCAATCCGGTCCGGATCGTTTCGACCTGAGGCTGCATCAGCTGCCACATGGTGAACGCTGTCAGATCCTCCTGCTGCCAGAGATAACGGACCAACGCTTCGGTAACGATCCTCGGGGAGGGTGAAACGCCGCCGTTGTTCAGATTGATCACTCCTCTGGAGACGGAAAACGACTGCTGCACAGCGAACCAAATATCTTCGCTCATTGCTGACTCTTCCGGCAGCATTGAATCGGCCGCACTTGTTGCTGCCAATAATTGCTGATGCAAGGACATGACATACGCTGATGACAGGGTAGCCAATCCAACGCCTTTGCCGATATTGGAGATGAATTTTCTACGGTTTATATCATTGATATTCATCTGTTCCCTCTTCTGCGTTGAATTAATGTTATGGTCTTCGGTGAGTTCAGTTCCCGAAGAGCGTCGGAAGCGATCCATTTGGCCGAATGTGACGGAATGTTCTGAATTTCCAGCGAAAGAGCAATCGCTTTTTTATGAAGACGTTCATTCCGTTTCCCGATCTGACGGAGCGCCCAATTGATCGCCTTCCGGACAAAATTTCTTTCGTCCGTACTGTATTCCTTCAACAACGGGAAATATTGTTCAAAGCGTTGATCATCCGACAATTTATGATGAACAGCCATTACGGCGATCATCACACATCCTGCTCGCCGGACAAACTCCTTCGGGTTTTTAGTCCAGCGAGCCGGAAGTTGTTCCGCAAATCTTGTCCGTTGAAAATATTCGGCACATGCGGCATCGCATTGTGCCCAATTCGCAATTCCCTTGACCCAGTGATCCAAGTCCTTTAGGAGTGCTTTATCCGGATCAGCCGTGAGTGCAGCAAGGATGCGTGCCTCATGGTATCCGCTCTCCCACAGCTGAAGCGCTAACGGATGATCTGTTCCAATGATCTTTGCGACAGAACGGATATCGGGCGCAGAGACGCCGAATGCTTTCACTGATGGTATATTAAAGCGTTCCATCGCTTTGATGGACCGGCTGCTGCCCAGGGAGCGGAGCATATTGAGAACAGTTCGAAGTGTCATAGTAAATCTTGGGTAGTGAGTCAATTTGAATAAACAATATCGTCATGCTGACGTATGTCAGCATCTTTCTTTACATCTTAAGATACCGAAACGAGTTCGGCATGACGTTAGTCGAAATTGACCCACTACTAAGTCTTGGTGAATATACAATTATTCGTTATCTTTCGCCGTCATGTCAAAGCAAAAAATCATCATTCTTTCCACAGTTTTTGTGGATGTTCTCGGGTTTGGCATTGTCATCCCTATCCTTCCGTTCTATCTGACGGAGTTCGGCGCATCTGCCGTTACCGTTACAGTTCTTTTTTCCGTTTATTCTCTCTGCGCATTCTTCAGTGCACCGTTCCTCGGGGCACTTTCGGACCGCATAGGACGGCGTCCGGTGATCCTGCTCTCCATCTTCTCCACATCCGTCGGCTGGTTCGTTTTTGCCGGCGCACTCTCCATTCCAATGCTGTTCATCGGAAGAATGATCGACGGACTTGCTGCTGGAAATTTCTCCACGGCACAAAGTTATCTTGTCGACATCTCGAAGAATGATGAGAAAGAACGGATCAAAAATCTCGGTATCATCGGTGCCACATTCGGTATCGGGTTCATCCTCGGACCGATGGTCGGCGGCATCTTCAGCAAGATCTCTCAGTCCGCACCGTTCTACCTCGCCGGCAGCATGGCGCTGATCAACGGGATCTCTGCATTCTTCTTCCTGACGGAGTCCAATCATCAACGCAGCACGGCACCGATCCGGTACAATCCTTTTTTACCGATCATCCGGGTGTTGCGTGCTCCCCTGCTTCGTCCTTTGTATATCAAATGGTTTTTCTTCTCCCTCTCATTCGTGATCGTACAATCGACCTTTTCTCTGTTCACACAGAAGGCGTTCCGGTATGACTCGCTGCAAACCGGATTGATGTTCACCTCGTTGGGCGTGATCATTGCCATCAATCAGACCCTTCTATTGAGCAAATTCTGGACAAAACGGTTCACCAATACTCAGTTGGAGATGATTATGTTCATCATCACTCTGATAGGACTTGGTTTGGCAGCAACTCAGAACCTGATGCTGTTCTTCCTCTCCCTGCCGTTTTTAGGCACGAGTCAGGCGGTCTACCGAGTCGTCGTTGCGAATGAAGCGATCAGCAAAGCGGAGCCGACGATGAAGGGTGAGATCATGGGCATGATCGCATCGGTCATGACGGCTGCAATGGTGATCAGTCCTATCGCAGGCGGCGCGCTCTTTGAACAGAATATTTCCTTCCCATTCTTTGCCGGAATGCTCTGTGTGGGGGCGGCAATTTTCGTTTCCTTAAAAAAATCAACTTGATTTCGAGTCTCTGTTTCCGTATTTACTAGCAGGTTTTATTCACCGTAGCACTGTGTTTGTATAAAACTCATTTCTATTTCTGGAGGAAAGTAATGGCATTAAATCTGTTTGTTACGAAACCGCTCAAGGACCTGATGTCCGATTCTCAGGAATCCGAGAATTCGCTGAAGCGAACGCTCGGTCCGGTGAATCTGACGCTGCTGGGAATCGGCGCGATCATCGGAGCGGGACTCTTCGTCCGTACGGCTGCGGCTGCCGCTGAGCATGCCGGACCGGCGGTTACGATCTCCTACATCGTTGCTGCCATCGGCTGCGCATTCGCCGGTCTCTGCTATGCAGAATTCGCATCATCCATTCCGATCGCCGGCAGCGCTTACACATATTCCTACGCGACACTTGGTGAGTTCGTCGCGTGGATCATCGGCTGGGATCTGATCCTTGAATATGCATTCGGTGCTGCAACCGTTGCAATTGCATGGTCTGAATATCTGAACAAACTGCTCGGTCATTGGGGAATGCAGGTGCCCTATGCATTCAGTCACTCTCCATTTGAGACCTCTCCGGATGGGATAAGCGGGATCATCAATCTTCCCGCAGTGCTCATCCTCTTCCTCATTACGATGCTGCTTATCCGCGGAACTCAGGAATCTGCCTTCGTCAACGGGATCATCGTTGTCATTAAAGTATCCATTGTTCTTCTCTTCATCGGCTTCGGCTGGTCGTACATCAATCCGATGAATCACACGCCGATGATCCCAGAACCGGAGATCATCAAATCGCATCTCGGCAATGATATCAATTTCGGCGGCATCATGGGAATACTCGGAGGTGCGGGAGTTGTCTTCTTCGCCTTCATCGGTTTCGATGCTGTTTCTACTGCAGCGCAGGAAGCAAAAAATCCTGCCCGCGATATGCCGATCGGTATCCTCGCTTCGCTTGCGGTCTGTACGGTTCTTTACATCCTCTTCTCGTATGTGCTGACCGGTATCGCACCGTATACTGATTTCCGCGTTTCCGGTAAAGAAGCATCCGTTGCATATGCGATCATGCATTATATGCCGGGATATGAATGGCTGGCGCT
>CALRIY020000048.1:0-26205 GCA_943364975.1 Synechococcus sp. UW140 | reverse complement strand
AGTCTCCGGGTCTACGCGGAGATCGGCATCCGGTTCTGAACGGAATTCTATGAATGAAACGATCATCATCTGGGGCATCACAATCATACTGATCGCAGTGACGGTGATACCATACCTGCGGAAATTCCGCCGGAAGTAATCAAAGGCTAAAGCAAAACTGCAGCAGATGAAGATCACCGGCCTGCACGAAGCCACAATGGTCCATCCGCAGATCGACGCGATGCAGTGCATCGGCTGCGCGGCATGCGTCCGCGCTTGTCCCGAAGGTGATGTCCTAGGGATCATCGAAGGGAAAGCAACACTTATTCATGGTGCAAAATGTATCGGTCACGGTCTCTGCGCCGAAGCATGTCCGGTCGGTGCGATCGAACTGCTCATGGCAAAACCGGGACGCAGCGCCGATCTTCCGGTGATCGGGGAGCATTACGAGACCAATGTCCCGGGAATGTTCATCATCGGCGAACTCGGCGGACTCGGTCTCATCAAAAATGCGGTGAAGCAGGGGACGGAAGTGATCGAACACATCGCATCGCTTCCGCATTCCGCGGAGGATGATGTGCTGGATGTTGCAGTGATCGGTGCCGGACCGTCCGGATTTACGGCAGGGTTGAAATCACTGGAGATGAAATTGCGGTACATCGTTTTGGAACAGAACGATCTCGGCGGTACAGTCCTGCAGTATCCCCGTGCAAAGGTCGTTCTCACTTCCCCGGTCGAACTTCCACTCTGGGGAAAGGTGAAATTGATGGAGACGACGAAGGAAGCACTTCTGGAACTGTGGACCAGCGTCATGAAGAAGACCGGACTCAAGATACGGACGGGGGAGAAGGTCTCTGAAATTGTCAGTCAACAGGATCATTTTCAGATCACCACCGCTTCGATGCATGTGAAAGCAAAGTATGTCGTACTTGCCCTCGGCAGACGCGGAACACCGCGAAAGCTTGGCGTACCGGGTGAAGAATTATCGAAGGTATCTTACCGGTTGATCGATGCAGCATATTTTAAAAAAACCAATGTCCTTGTGGTGGGAGGAGGGGATTCCGCCATCGAAGCTGCGATCGGACTTGCGTCCCAGCCCGGCAACACCGTTACGCTGTCATACCGAAAAGAGGAATTCACCAGGATCAAAGAACGGAACCGCCTCCACATCGAAGACTGCATGAAACGGAAGAAGATCGAAGTTCTGTTCAATTCGGAAGTGCTCAGGATTCTGGAGAAGGAAGTGGTGCTGAAACTCCCTCAGCAGGAGATCTCCTTACCGAATGAATATGTTTTTATCTTTGCCGGCGGCGAACTGCCGAACGAATTCCTGAAGAAGATCGGGATCGAGATGCACATGCAGAAGATCGATTGAACGCACACAGAGTTCTGGAACGACATCAACAAAGAATATAAAAACAGAATGTAGAGGCGGTCGGTTTACCAGCCGAGATTTATGGCGGGAGCCATAGGGTCGGCGGGTGACCGCCTTCAGCGTGTTGGAACGACAACCATCGAACAAAAAAGAGTTTGTTAACTTAAAATTGTATACCTTCGAGCAAGAAAAGACCGAATTCATCGCAAAAATGGAAAATTGCACATTGTTTTAATCAAAATTGAAAAATTCAACACCGAAATTGATGAATTTTTAATCAAAAAATAGACGGCACACTCTTTGTCTCTATTCTTGCAGTATTCTAAGGCTTTTTGGGCTCTTTCTATCATTCAAAGGTATAGGCAATGTTCATCCGACTTCTTTCGCTTTTTATCCTTTTCTCTCTTCCCGCTTTTTCCCAGACCAACGACGAATGTCTTGCGTGTCATTCGGACAATTCCCTGACGATGGAAAAGAACGGGAAGACAATCTCCCTTTTTGTTAATGACAAGCATATCGCATCATCGCCGCATAAAAAATTCTCCTGTACGACCTGTCACAACGGCTTCGACCCGAATAATCTTCCGCACAAAGAGAATATCGCTCCGGTCCAATGCCAAACCTGCCACACAAAGGATGTCGCGAAACATACATTCCACAAGACAGTCATCGCCGGCGGTTCCGATAAGAGTTCCATGTGTAAGGACTGTCACGGAAAGCACAACGTTGTCTCTCCGAAAGTACAAGGAGGAAAGTTTAACAAAGCGACGATCGCTGCAGATTGTGGCACCTGCCACAATACACAAAAAGATCATTTTGAGAAATCAGCGCATGGTGAGGCACTACGGACCAATGTAAAGAATTCGCCGTCGTGTCTGGAATGTCACTCAGTGCTGTATCCTTCCACTTCTCAATCGCAGAATGAAGCGGAGAAGAAACTGCAGCAGGAAAAGATGTGCATGTCCTGTCATGGAAAAAAAGAATCGACACAGGATGTCGCATCCGAGTTTGTCCATGCATACGAACAGAGCGTCCATGCCAATGCTTTGAAGTCAGGGAATGGGAAAGCAGCCAATTGCGTCAGTTGCCACAGCAGTCATGATATGCAGAAGGGATCGAACCCCGACTCAAAAGTGAACAAGAAGAATATTCCCTCCACCTGCGCTCAGTGCCACGCTGATGAAGTGAAGACCTACAATACCAGCATTCACGGAACGGCATTCGCAAAAGGTAACACTCAGTCGCCGGTCTGCACGGATTGTCACGGTGAGCACAAATTACTTGGTTCAAAAGATCCCAATTCACCCGTATCAAATCTGCATGTGTCGGAAGAGGTCTGCGCACCGTGCCATAGCTCGGTGAAGATGTCGGAAAAATTCGGTCTGCCGACCGGCAGAGCAAAGACGTTCAACGACAGTTTCCATGGACTCGCCGTCAAGTCCGGGAGCAAGGAAGCGGCCAACTGCGCAAGTTGTCACGGTTTCCATGATATCCTTCCGTCATCCGACTCTGCATCGCGCGTCAGCAAAAAGAATCTTGCTGCCACGTGCGGAAAATGTCATCCCGGCGCCGGCGAGAATTTTTCTCTTGGCGCTGTGCATGTGACCACACAGTCGGACAGCTCTGACGAACTGATTTATTTCGTTTCCAACTTATATGTGATATTAATTGTCGTCACGATCGGCGGCATGTCGGTCCATAATATTCTCGATTTCATCCGGAAGTCAAAACGGCGCCTGCGTCACCGGCGTCACGGTTTCGATTATGAAGAGGAAGAAGAATCGACACACGCATTGTACGTCCGGATGACGCTTGGTGAGCGATTGCAGCACGGTACGTTCGCGATCAGTTTTATCCTGCTGGTGCTCACAGGATTTATGCTGCGGTATCCGGATGCCTGGTGGGTGGTCAGCGTCCGCTCATTAAGCGAATCGATCTTTGAGATCCGCGGTATTCTGCACAGGATTTCTGCGGTGGTGATGATCTTGATCTCACTCTATCATATCTATTACGTCCTGTTTGTGCCGCGCGGCAAACAATTGATCCGGGACCTGTTGCCCAAGATCCAGGATGCCTACGATGCGCTCGGCGTCGCTAAGTATAATCTCGGCATCTCGAAAGAGAAACCGCTGCTGGACCGTTTCAGTTATATTGAAAAAGCAGAATATTGGGCCCTGATCTGGGGTACGATCGTGATGGGGTTAACAGGGTTCATTCTTTGGTTCGATGTCACATTCATCAATATTGTCGGTAAACAATGGTGGGATGTAGCCCGTGTTGTCCACTATTATGAAGCATGGCTTGCAACATTGTCGATCATCGTTTGGCATTTCTATTTCATTATCTTCAATCCCGATGTCTATCCGATGAACCTGGCCTGGTGGAAGGGGACGATCTCCGAAGAAGAGATGGCAGACGAACATCCGCTGGAATTGCGCCGCATTAAAGAACAGGAATTGGCGAAGCAGCAGGAGGAATTGAAAGAAAAAGAAGGCAAATAACTGAAAGTGTCTCCATGAATGTTCGATCTCGAAATATTGCACTCTTCATCGCCGCCGGCATCATCTGCGTGGCGGGATTCCTTTCTGCGCAGGACAAAGCGGAATGTCTTGCCTGCCATTCCGACAATACTCTCACTATGGAGAAGAACGGCAAAAAGCATCCGCTCTTTGTCGACGAAAAAAAATTCGGCGGTTCCATTCATAAGGATATGGAATGCGTCTCTTGCCACGAAGGATTCGATCCGAACAACCTTCCGCATAAGGATCCTCTCACACCCGTGAAGTGCGGTACGTGCCACGATTCACAGCAGGCGCTCTTTGATCAATGCCGTCATGGAAAGTTGAAAGCAAAAGGGGATCCGCTTGCACCGTCATGCAGCGATTGTCATGGTAAACATGATATTCTTGCCGTCAAGGATCAGCGCTCTCCGGTTTCTCCAATGAAAGTACCGTTCACCTGCGGAAAATGTCATCGGGAAGGAACCTCGGTGATGCGCCGCGGTATTGTGTCGCAAGACCATATCATCGAGAATTATACGGAAAGTATCCACGGCGAAGGTTTGCTGAAAAAAGGATTGTCGGTCGCCGCCACCTGCGCATCGTGCCACTCGCCCCATTTGATTCTGCCTCACACCGATCCGAAATCATCCATCAACCGGAAGAATATTGCAGCGACCTGTCAGAAATGTCATTCGCAGATCGAAGCCGTCCACCGGAAAGTGATCAGAGGGGAATTGTGGGAAAAAGAAGCGAACGTATTGCCGGCATGCGTGGATTGTCACCAGCCGCATAAGGCGCGCAAAGTGTTCTACGATCAGGGAATGGCGAACAAGGATTGCATGACCTGCCATGAGAAGAAGAATATCAAAGCATCGGCGGATGGTCGTTCGTTGTTTGTGGATGTCTCCGAATACGCGGCATCGAAACACGGACCCAAAGTCGCCTGCAGTCAATGTCACAGCGAAGTGAAATCGTCGCATGCGAGACCATGTGATGCCATCACAAAGAAAGTGGACTGCGCTCAGTGTCATACTGAAACAGGCGATCAATACAAGCTCAGCACCCATGGAAAAATGTTCGCCAACAATGATAAGAATGCCCCGACCTGCAAAGAATGTCACGGCACCCACGGCGTGAAAGGGAAGAGCGATCCGTCATCGCCTATTTTTGCGATCAACATTCCCGCACTCTGCGCTCGCTGCCATCAGGAAGGGAAGAAAGCATCCGTCCAGTATAAAGGGACTGAACACGACATCATCAACCATTATGCCGAGAGCATTCACGGCAAGGGATTGTCAAAGAGCGGGCTGACTGTCACAGCAAAATGCACCGACTGTCATACATCACATCGTGAGTTGCCGACATCCGATACCACATCGAGTGTGAATCCGAAGAATTTGCCTGCGACATGCGGAAAATGTCATCACGGCATCGAAGAAAAATTTTCAAAGAGCATTCACTCTCGTCTCGTCTCAAAGTCCGACAAGCCTCTGCCGGTGTGTAATGATTGTCATACAGCACACACCATCAATCGGACTGATGCACAGGGATTCAAACTCGGTGTGATGAACACCTGCGGAAAATGCCACGAAGACATCACCAAGACATACTTCGACACATATCACGGCAAAGTAGCTCAGCTTGGATATACAAAAACGGCGAAGTGCTACGACTGCCACGGTGCCCACGATATTCTTCCGACATCGAATCCTGCTTCGCATTTAAGCAGAGAAAATGTTGTGCAGACATGCCAGAAATGTCACCCCGGCGCCAATCGTCGCTTCGCAGGTTATCTGACCCATGCGACTCACCATGATCCTGATAAATATCCGATCCTCTTCTGGGTATTCTGGGGAATGACGGCGCTGGTCATCGGTACATTTGCCATCTTCGGACTGCACACGCTCCTCTGGCTCCCGCGGGCATGGCAGATGAGAAAAGAACACATTAAAGTGGAACGGGAACATGCCAACGAACCGCAATACCAGCGCTTCAGCCGTCTGAACAGGATCCTGCATATTATCATGGTCATCAGTTTCATTTCGCTCGCACTGACCGGTATGACGCTGAAATTCGCTTACACCGAATGGGCAGGCGTGGTGTCTCGCTTCTTCGGCGGATTCGAATCAGCGGGATATGTGCATCGTGTTGCTGCAGTATTCCTGATCGGAATCTTTATCACCCATATTGTCGACCTGTTCCGCCGCCGGAAGAAGGAGTTCGGCACGTGGAAGAATCTGCTCTTTGGAAAAGATTCTCTCATTCCAATGAAGAAGGATCTGATCGATGCGATCGATTCCGTGAAATGGTTCATCGGCAAAGGCCCGCGACCGCAATACGGCCGGTGGACATATTGGGAAAAATTTGACTACTTTGCGGTGTTCTGGGGTGTGTTTGTGATCGGCTCCACCGGTGCAACGCTCTGGTTCCCGGAATTCTTCACATTATTCCTGCCGGGCTGGGCCATTAACGTTGCCACGATCATTCATAGTGATGAGGCCCTGCTGGCGACAGGATTTATTTTCACCATCCATTTCTTCAATACGCATTTGCGTCCGGAGAAATTCCCGATGGATATCGTCGTCTTCTCCGGCCGGATGTCGGTGGAGGAATTGAAACGGGATAAACCTGCGGAGTATGAGGAACATGTGAAGAACGGCACGCTCGAACAGCACCTTGTCGAGCCGTATCAGCCGATCGTCATCAAAGCGATCAAAGTGTTCGGCTGGACGGCGCTGATCATCGGTTTCAGTATCGTGATCTGGATCGTGTATGCAATGGTCTTCAGTTACCAATAATCGGGTGTGCTCGGCGAATGCCCGCAGCCCTGTATGTTCACTCATATTTTGATTGGAAACCGATATGAATTTGCGAAAACTTCTTCCCTCGTCATTCTTTAATATGACGAGTTTTGCCGGTGCTGCGATCGCCGCTATCAGTATTTCCCTGATCATTTTTCTCGTTGCATTGGAACTCGTCTCCGGCCACTCGCAGGCCTACATGGGCATCATCACTTTTGTGCTGCTGCCGGTCTTTTTTATGGGCGGTTTGGTCATCGTCGCTTTCGGTATGTGGGCGGAAAAACGTCGCCGTGCCCGGTCGGGATTGGAAGAAGGGGAACTTCCCGCCATCAATTTTAATGATCCCGCCCACCGGCGGAAATTTGCATTCCTCTCCGGCATCACATTCTTCGTCCTCATCATGTCCGCCTTCGGCAGTTTCCAGGTATACGAATTCACCGAATCTGTACGTTTTTGCGGCGAGATCTGTCACGAAGTGATGAAACCGGAATACACCGCCTTCCAGAATTCTCCTCATGCACGCGTCACCTGCGCAGATTGTCATATCGGTTCAGGAGCAGAATGGTATGTACAGTCAAAGATCTCCGGTGCGTATCAGATCTATTCCGTGACGTTCAATAAATTCTCCCGTCCCATTCCGACACCGGTCCACAATCTGCGCCCGGCCCGCGGCACGTGCGAACAGTGTCACTGGCCGCAGCATTTTGTCGGTGATAAACTGGTGAACAAGACCTACTTTATGCCGGATGAACAGAATACTCCGTGGAATGTATCGCTGGTGATGAAGACGGGCGGAGGAAATATCCAGACCGGAACATCGTCCGGTATTCACTGGCATGTCAATCCTGCCAACGAAGTGACCTATGTCTCCATCGATTCGCAGAGGCAGGATATTCCCGTTGTCATGATGAAACTCGCCGATGGATCGGTCGACGAATTCATTACAACAGACAGTTTTGAGGAAGGGAAATTAGCCACCGGTGAGAAACGGACGATGGACTGCATCGACTGTCATAACCGGCCGACGCATATCTATCGGACTCCGGAAGAGTCGATCAATTCATTGATGACGCAGGGACTTGTGTCGCCAACTCTTCCGAACATCCGTTCCTTTGCATCTGCTGCGATGTCGGCGGAATATGCAACAGAAGAGGAAGGTTTGAAGGGGATCGAAAGTTCAATCAACGCACGGTACAGCAGCCAGTATCCGGAAGTTGTTAAGGATCGCAAGAGCGATATCGATATGGCGGTAACACAAATGCAAAAGGTCTTTTCCCGTACCATATTCCCGGAAATGAAAGTGAGTTGGAAGCATTATCCCAATAACGTGGGACATTATGCATATAAAGGATGTTTCCGGTGTCATGATGGAAAACATGTCTCCAAAAAGACCGGCCGGGTGATCTCAAAGGATTGCAACAGTTGTCACACGATACTTTCTCAGGGGCCGAATGATAAAGTAAAGTCACTGACACCGAAAGGGGAAGAATTCAGGCATCCGGTCGACATCGGAGATTCGTGGAAAGAGATGAATTGCAGCGACTGTCATAACGGAGAGTAATGTCCGATTCATTCCTACGAATGAAGTACATCGCTATTTCATTGTTGCAATCATAAGAAATTAATGTTACATAGCATCACTATTTCAAGGATTTCGCCGTTGAATTTTTCGGCACACCGTTTGCCATTTATTATCCAGTTAATATATAAGGAGAACCAGTTATGAAGAAAACCCTCTTGTTGATCATCTCATTGTTCATTGCTCTGCCTGTTCTTGCTCAGAATAAATTCGTCGGTACCAACACATGCGCATGCCACAACCTTCCCAAACAGGGAAAACAAGTGGACGTTTGGAAAAAATCCAAACATGCCGGTGCATTTGAAACATTGAAAACACCGAAAGCTGCTGAATTCGCAAAAGCAAAGAATATCGCCGGCGCACCGTCCGAAGCGAAGGAATGTCTCGATTGCCATACCACCGGATACGGTGAAGCACAGGATAAGACGTTCAAACCGGAAATGGGTGTACAGTGCGAAGCATGTCATGGCGCAGCATCCGGATACAAAGCGCTCCACAACAAACCGGAGAACAAAGAGAAAGCAGTCGCGGCAGGAATGGTGCTGAACGGCGGCGAGAAGTTATGCGTAACCTGCCATACCCCGAAGATGCATCCAATGAAAGAATTTGATTTCAAGAAATCATGGGAAGAGATCAAACACCCGGCACCGAAAGGATAACAATGGTACGCTCACTCGTGATCGGTCTTCTTCTGCTGTCGGTCAGTGCCTCTGCACAGATGACCACCGGCAGATTGACAACATCATTCTATGGATTCGAAGGAAGGGATACAGCACTTGCAAAAGTGCTGTATCTCAGAGCATATGAGAATGTCTATCTGAATTCTGCGACCGAAGATTTTACCTTCAATATGAATGCTCTGGTATCGAATGATTTCGGTTCCAGTCTTGAAACGGACCCGGAATTACGGGTGAATTCTTTTCTGCTGAAAGTAAAAAACATCGGCGGCGCTGCGGATCTGACTGCAGGCCGCCAGTTTGTTTTTGCCGGTGTCGGCAGCGGATTGATCGACGGTGTCTCCGGAAATGTTCGCCTGTTGGATAACACGCTTCAGGTGACCGGATACGGCGGTTCGAATGTCATCCATTCGCGCGAGATCCGGAAGAGTTATATCGGCACTAATGGACTCTTCGGCGGTCAGCTCACCTATTCTCCCGTTGAGGAAGGTTCCATCGGACTCAGCTATATGAATAAACGATGGCAGCGCAAACCGTACACTTCTACCCGGATGGATTCGCTCTTCCGGCCGTACGAGATCGTCATCAACAGCCGACCGAACGAAGAGGAACTTGCCTCGCTCGATCTGGAATATGGACATGAAGAACAATACATGCTCCAGGCAAAGACCGATTTTGATTTCCATTCCGAAGAGATCTCCCGTCTGCAGACCTTTGCCCGTATCGGTGTCATGAAGGAACTGAGCGTGACCGGCGAATATATCTACCGTCAGCCCCGCGTCGCCTACAACTCCATCTTCTCCGTCTTCAATATGAACAGCACGAAGGAAGTGGAAGGGGGACTCGAATTCCGTCCGATGGCAAAGACATTCCTCTATGCCCGATTTGCGAATGTGGCGTATGTGGACGAGAACAGCCAGCGGTTGGTTGTCGGTGGAACGTATGATTTCTTTTCCGCAGTCTACACACAGAATTTCGGATATGCCGGCGAACTGAACGGGATCTCCCTCCAGGCTGTCTATCCGATGATGGACCGGACCCTCACGCCGATGTGCGCCGTCGGATTCGCTTCCTATAAACATGATAAAGCGGATCCCGCTACGGATGTTTTGAATGCCACGATCGGCGCAGTGTATCGTCCTATGAAGACTCTCTCGACGGACATTCAGATGCAATGGATGAGCAATCCCCAATACAAGAGCGATATGCGTCTCTTCGTAAAAATTAACTATTGGTTCAGTGAACAGTTGGGCCTTTTGGATTGATTATGCTGAAAAAAAACCTCTTAATAGCCGCCGTCGCACTTGCGATGATCGCCTTAGTGATCGTCGGACGGACAAACGCCGTTCCGACGGATGATGCACAGCCGGATAAGAAACAGGTGTTGAAATTCTCGCACAGCAAACATGCCGGTGCCGGGATCGAATGCGCTTCCTGTCACACTCCGGAGAAACTGGCGAAGAATGCGTCTGACAAGATGCTCCCGACACATACCGAATGTCAATCGTGCCACGAACCGGAAGTGAACGAAAAATGCGCATACTGTCATACCGATGAAAGCAATCCTGTCGCGCTTCCGAATCCGGTCCGCGAAGTATTGTTCGACCATCAGAAGCACGTTGTCGATCAGAAAATGGAATGCGTTACGTGTCATGCCGGAATGGATAAGACTGATTTTGCGGAAGCAGCGAACATGCCCGCAATGTCCACCTGCAACACATGCCACAATGATGTGAAAGCAACGAATCAATGCGAAGCATGTCATACAAATCTCGCTTCGTTGAAACCGGCCACCCACATGGTCTCCAATTTCAAACGGGAACATGCGCGGGTGATGGGGGGAAGAACGTTCGAAGCAAAATGTCAAAGCTGTCATACGGAATCGTCCTGTATGGAATGTCATGACGGGTCAAATCTTTCCAAACTCACTGCATTCGAAAAGACCGGCATGCTCTCTCCCCGCAAATCGGGAATGGACAGACCGATGGCTCTTTCCGGACAGAATGTGCATGACCTGAATTATAAATTCACACACGGCATCGATGCGAAAGGCCGTTCAGCAGATTGCCAGACATGTCATCGTCAGGAATCATTCTGCGCCGATTGTCACATGACCGGAAGCGCCGCACTCGGCGGTTCGATGCCCACCAGCCACGAGCAGCCCGGCTTCACCATGATCGGCGTCGGTTCGGGAGGGGGAACACATGCCTCACTTGCGAAACGCGATATCCAGCGCTGCGCTGCATGTCATGACGCAGAAGGAGGGGATCCATCCTGCATTACCTGTCACGTGGATGTGGATGGGATCAAAGGGACCAACCCGAAGACCCATCCTGCCGGATTCATGAAGGATTCGAACGGTGATTGGCATACGGACAATGCGTCGACCTGTTATACATGTCATAATGATGCCAATGCACGGCCGAGCGGTAAAGCGGGCCAAAAATTCTGCGGATATTGTCACGGAGCGAATGTACAATGAAAACATCAAACCAAATCCTCATCCTTGCCGCCGCTCTGCTGTTGCTGATCGGATGTTCCGAACGGGAGAAAGAAACACCGGTCACACAGTCGACCATTTCCGTTCATGGTGTCGGTTTTTCTGATAATTCCTCCACCAATTTTCATGGAAAGTATATTCAGTCAAAGAATTACGACGTGCAGATCTGCAAAACGTGTCACGGAGGCGATTTCTCCGGCGGCACGACCGGACAAAGCTGCAACACATGTCACAATAAACCGAACGGTCCGGAGAACTGCACCACCTGTCATGGTAGCGTCAACGCAGCTCCCCCGAAAGATCTGAGCGACAATGTGAACGTCTCCTCCCGCGGTGTCGGCGCACATCAAATCCATCTCAGCGGCGGTAATTATGGCGCAGATGTCTCCTGCAATGAGTGTCATTCGGTTCCTGCTTCTGTCGCTTCTTCGGGACATCTCGATGCGACACTGCATGCTGAGATCAAATTTGATTCCACCTCCCAGCTCTACCGTTCTAACGCAAGCTATAATGCTGCGAACGTCTCATGTGCCAACACGTATTGTCATGGGAATTTCTCCGGCGGCAATAACAGGACGGTGACATGGAATGATGCTGCCGGAACTGCCGCAGCGTGCGGAACATGTCATGGAGATGTAACAAAAACTACATTGAAAGAAAAAGCATTCCCGGTATCCGGTCATACAGCTGCGACAGTCACATCAGACTGCGGAACATGTCACGGTATGACGGTCAATTCTGCGTTGCTGATCATCGATCCAGCCAGACATATTAATGGAAAAATAAATTGAGATTGACCATGGATTTACAAATTCATCGATCAGTAATGTGTTTAGCATTGGAAACAGACAAAGTCCTGAGTAATTCAGGACTTTGTCGTTTTCAGAGCGACAAGTGCGATTTCGCCTGCAAATAAAGTACAATTTTGTCCTTTAACGCTCTTATTTATGCAAAAACATTCAGTGAATTCGTAGCAAAAGTGGGAAACGCAAAGAAAAAATGCTGGAAAATTCAACAATTTCGCTGATAAACTTTGGCATGTTATGTGCCAAAGAGTTATCAGATTTCACTCAAGTTTGACTTATCTACAGATACACGGTAAGCCAATAATCACCCACTCAGAACAACTTACTTCATCAACGAAAGGAGTTACGACAGTGAAAAATTTCTTAACTGTTATAACCGCAATCGCTTTATTTGGACTCGTCGCCTGCGAAGGCCCGGCTGGTCCTGCAGGTAAAGACGGCGCAGCAGGCGCAACAGGCGCAGCCGGACAGAACGCAGGATTCGTGTATTTTGACGGATTCAAAGCAGATCTGAAATGCGGATCATGCCATACACCTGACGGAGATACCGCAAAATTCCTGCTCGCTCGCACCAATGAGTATGAATCTGCCGGACATTCCGAAGGAACAGCATGGGCACGTGGACTGAACAGCACCACTTGCGCAAGCTGCCATATTACCGAAGGGTATATGGAAATGGCAAAAGGGAACTATGCATCCCAGGCAACAAAAACATATCAGCATGGAACAGCACCGAATTGCTTCACATGCCATTCACCGCATGCGAACGGCGATTTTGGAATGCGTAAAACAGATGCTGTGAATGTGAAATCATTCGTGGCCGGCGTCAATGACCTGTCGTTCAATGTTGGCGCATCCAACACATGCGTTACCTGCCATCGTACACGTGAAACAAGCCCGATGACGGCAAGTGTTTTTGTGAACGGCGTCAGCGGTAACCCGGATCCGACGAAAACAGCAGCGACTGATTCTATTGAAATCAAAACAACTCGCTTCTATCCCCATTATGGAGTACAGGGACAGATTTTACTCGGTAAAGGCGGATTTGAATTTGCCGGTTATTCGTATCCTTCATCATATCATACCACGCTGGCTGGTGCAAAGAATATCCAGTGCAATGATTGCCATATGTCCACACCGGTGGTAGTCGTGAACAATAAAGTTGTTGCCGGCGGACATTCGTTGAAGATCGGTTACAGCTCCGTCTCCACAGACTCTGCCGACAGCCATATGAACGTCGCAGGCTGCCGCACAACGGGTTGCCATCCGAGTTCATTCACTACCAACACGGTGACCAATGCAGTGTTCGCAACATTCAAACAATCCGGTCAAAAAGCATTGCAGGATTCAATGGCAACATTGAAGACCTTGCTGGTCGCAAAAGGCTGGCTTGATCCCGTAACGGATCTTACAAAACTTACCGGTGGCAGACTGGTGATCAAACCCGCAGCGAAAGCCGGCGCTTTGTTCAACTATTTCTTCTTGGAACATGAAGGAAGCCATGGCATGCACAACATGCAGTATGCACAGGCAATTTTGAATGCATCACTGGCTGAGTTAAGAAAATAAGTTTCTCCTCCAAAAAAGCAACATCTACACCGATCCGCCTCGTGTCCTGCGAGGCGGATCTTTTTTAAACTGATGTGAACGGTCCGCGCCATTGATATCTCGGAATATCGGTGAGTATGATCGGAAAATTCTCTCGTCTTCTTTATCAAAAGCTGATAGAATCTTTCTGATTGTTAATGTTTCAATCCTACAATCTTGTAATCTTTCAATCTTTCAATCCTGCAATGTTTTTTTGTGACTCCGCTCTTAAACAAAAAGTTTTGGATACCGCCCAATTTTTCCATATCATTTCTTGAAAACTCTCTTCCGATCATATGAGAACAATCGTCCCCCTGCTGTTGTTCGCTCTGCACGTATGCTACGGACAGCATGCTGCGGTCACGGTCATTGTCCGACCGTTGGGAGATGCATTCAGAACGGCGGACAAAGTCTGCATTGCGGGGAACAGGATCGAAGTAGGGAATTGGAATCCTTCCGCAGTTCCTCTCGAACGGCGGTCCGATTCACTCTGGGTCTTCACCGCCCGGTTCGATTCCGGCACCGTGTTGGAATTCAAGATCACCGGCGGAGCGTGGGACAATGAAGCGGTCTATTCCGAAAAACAATTTCCGGGCAACACTAAAATTGAAGTAACGAAAGATACCACAGTGATTCTTCACCCGATATTCTGGAAACGATTCCTCCTCCCGCCGAAAGCGGAACAGGCCATCCGCGGCACGGTGGAATATCACCGGCAGCTCGGAGGGGAAGGGCTCAATCACGTACGCGATATCATCGTCTGGCTCCCGCCGTCCTATTCCAAGAATCTCAAAAAGCACTATCCCGTCTTGTATATGCATGACGGACAGAACGTCTTCGATCCCTCCACGGCATTCGGCGGGAACGATTGGAGAGTGGATGAAGTGGCGGACAGTCTCATCAAACTGAAGAAGATCGAAGAGATCATCATTGTCGGCATCTATAATTCGCCGGACCGGCTTCCGGAGTATTCCGATTCGCCGCTGGGGAATGCGTATATCAACTTTGTGACGGATGTGCTGAAACCGAAGATCGATTCTCTTTACCGCACGAAACCGGGAAGGGAACATACCGGGATCATGGGCTCGTCCCTCGGCGGACTGGCATCCATGCTCTTTGTCTGGTATCGTCCGGATGTGTTTGGAATGGCCGGGTGTCTCTCGTCATCCTTCTGGTACGACGATGAGAAATCACTGCGTGATATCAGAGCATATTCGGGACCGAAAAAGAATATCCGTATCTATCTGGATTGCGGCGGACGGGAAAAGGAACTGATCAGCGGATATAAACGGATGGTGGAGATCCTGAAGCAGAAAGGATTTACGAAGGGGAAGGATTTGGAATACACACTGGATGCGAAAGGGACCCATAACGAACACTATTGGGCACAACGTGTCTGGCGGCCTCTTCTGTTCATGTACGGGAAGAAATAAGATCGGGCGTTAGGTCCTGGGTGTTGGGGTTTAAAATCCAGTATCCTGTATCCTGCATCCAGCATCCTGCATCCAGAATCCTACCGTTTGTTCTTCAACACTTTCTGTTTCCCCAGCGACTCCTTCTCCAGCTCTTTTTTATACTGCACCATCTTCTTCATTAATCGTTTGTCACTGATCGCCAGCATCTGCACCGCGAGTAATCCCGCATTCTTACCGCCGCCAATGGCGACCGTTGCTACGGGCACTCCTCCAGGCATTTGCGCGATCGAGAGCAGAGAATCCAACCCCTCTAGTGCCTTCGTTTTAATCGGGACTCCGATCACCGGCACCGGTGTGTGGGATGCGGACATCCCCGGAAGATGCGCTGCACCGCCGGCTCCCGCAATGATCACTTTGATGCCGCGCGAATGTGCCGTGGATGCATATTTTGACATGAGGTTCGGTGTGCGGTGCGCGGAGGTGATCTTCATCTCGAACGGGACGCTGAAGTCATTCAGTACTGCCGCTGCTTCCTGCATGGTCGGAAGATCCGAATCGCTTCCCATGATAATGCCAACAATCGCTTTTGTCATATTAAATAATCGTACATTTTGAGGGAATTGTCATACCCGAATGTTTCTATCGGGCATCCATTTTTAGATTCCCGACAAAAGCATTCGGGAATGACGTGTTATTTATTGTCCAAAAATATCAAGGCGGATTACAAACTGATCTTCTCTTCGATCGCTGTTGCTTCTTTGATCAGTTTCTTCAGATCATCACCGATCATCGTGATGTGTCCCATTTTTCTCCCCACGCGTGATCCCTCTTTGCCGTAGATGTGCAGGTGGACATTCGGATGCTCCAGCGCTGTCCGGTACAGTTCCATTTTCAGCTGCGGATGTTGTTTCCCCAAAAGATTGATCATCACCGCATACGGTTTTACCATTTCAGTGGAGCCGAGCGGCAGTTCCGTGACGGAACGGATATGGTTCTCGAATTGGGAGGTGACACACGCTTCGATCGTATAATGGCCCGAATTGTGCGGACGGGGAGCCATCTCGTTCACGATCAGATGCTTATCCTTCGTCAGGAAGAGTTCAACACCGTAGATGCCGAAGCCTTTGACCGCTTTCACCGAGGCGACGGCGATCTCTTCCGCTTCCTTTGCCAGGGCTTTGGAGATCTGCGCCGGTGCGATCACCGTGTGACAGATATGATTCTTTTGGATCGTCTGAACGACCGGGTAGGTTTTGATCTCCTGCTGTGTCCGCACCACCATCACGGCCAACTCCATCGTAAAGGTGATGAACTCCTCCGCCATCAGATTGTTGTGCCTGTTTGAAAGGTGCCGAACGGCGGAATGGAACTCTTTTTCATCCCCAACAAGTGCATTCCCGTATCCGTCATATCCCATCTTGCGGGATTTGAGGACGAACGGAGTGCCGAGTTTCTTGGCGATCTGTGCGAAGGTATGTTTTTCCGTCACTTCAATGAATGCAGGGACCGGGATCGAACTCTTTTTCAGTGTCTGTTTCTGCAGCAGTTTGTCCTGGATCAATCCGATAGTGACGGAGGAGGGGAACACCTTCTTGCCGTGTTTCTCCAGAAATTCGATCCGGTGATGATCGACGAATTCATTCTCCAGCGTGACCACGTCGCAGTGCTGCGCAAAGGAACGGAGATGCAGCTCATCATCCACCCAGCCGATCGATTCATGATGCGTCAGCTGTCCCGCAGGCGAGCGCATTTCTTTGTCCATGATGGAAATATCGAAACCGAGACGTGATGCGGCCAGCGTTGACATCTTTGCCAATTGACCGCCGCCGAGAATACCGATGCAGATCTTTTTAGACATAACGAGGGATGAGATTCAAAATGAAATGTCGGACCGGTCCGATCCGACATTATTTCCACGACAAGATAGTGTGAAAAGCGTGCAGAAGCAAGATGCGGGTTTTTCCCTGTCCGGCGCAAAAAACAAATGATCAAGCGGGTGAAGGAGTCCGAAAAGCGGCTGGGACAGAAGCGGAATTTTGCTTATTATTTGTCGGTTACGCATCGGAGGACACATGCACCCTGAGATTCCATTGGCACTCTATTATTCATTCCTCATTTTTTCCGTGATCATGCTGATCATCGTCATCAGTGCCGTCCGGCAGGCATTTCCCGAAAAGCATTCCGTTGCCGTGTGGATCACTCTCTGGTTCTTTGCGCAGTACATTGCCGGGAAATCGGGATTCTTTGCGTCCGGTCTCGGCACACTTCCGCCGAAGATCATGACCGTGGTGGTTCCGAATTTTATTTTCATCTTCTATCTTTGGTTCTCGAAGAAGGGGAGTGAGATCGCCGGAAAGTTTCCGCTGAAGTTCCTCACGGTGCTTCAGTCATTCAGGATCGGTGTGGAGATCCTGCTGTGGCAGATGGCAGCAGTTCAATTGCTTCCCGAAGTGATGAGTGTGGAAGGAAGGAATTTCGATATTCTGGTCGGACTCAGCGCACCGGTCATTTCATTTCTTCTGTGGAAGGAGTGGATCGGACGGAAGGGACTGATCGCCTGGAATATCGCCGGATTGGTCCTGGTGACGAATGTGGTTGTGCACGGAATGCTCGCTGTGCCGGGCATCCAGCTCATCGAGACGAATATCCCGAATTTCATCATCAGTTTTGCGCCGTTCAACCTGCTGCCGGGATTTCTGGTGCCGATAGCGTATGTTGGTCATATCCTCTCCCTCAAGATCCTTCTGAAAAAATAACGGTTGTCCGTAATATTAGGAACCCTGCATCTCTTCCTTCGCTGCGGCTGCGGCGTGTGTCCCTGCTACGTAACCGGTGGAAAATGCCGCCTGCAGGTTGTATCCTCCTACCGGTCCGGCAATATCCAGCACTTCTCCGCACAGATAAAGATTCTTCACTCTTTTCGATTCCATCGTTGCCTGTTCCACGTCGTTCAGCGAAACTCCTCCTGCCGTCACCTCGCCGCGGTCCAGCGGTATTTCTTTCACCGTGCCCAACGGACAGTGTTTCAGGACTGCGATCAACGACCGTCGTTCAATCTTTGAGATCTGATTCAATTTCTTGGTGAACGGGATCTTCGCCTGGACGAGAACGAATTCTGCAAGCTTTTGCGGGACCAGCTGTTCTGTCAATGTAAGGATGGCGCGGGAAGGAGCAGCGGTGAATTCTCCCGAGACACGTTCATCCAGTGCTTCCGCCGTCATTTCAGGAAAGAAATCCGCACACATCTCCACCGGACGGTTCTGTTCAAATTCCAGAAATGCATCTCTGCTCACCTCAAGCGCGGCAGGTCCGGAGAGTCCGAAATGGGTGATCAGAACATCTCCGTCCCATTCTGAAACACTTTTCCCGGCGCTGACTGCCATGAGCCGGCAGTCACGGATCGGTGTCCCCTGCCATGAAGCAGGTGGGGTTGGCGTGAGTACGATCGGTGTCAGTGCAGGGCGGATCGGCACGATCGTATGACCCAGTTTTTCCATCCATCGGAATCCGTCGCCTGTCGTTCCGGTCTTTTGATACGAAGAACCTCCGGTGGCGATGATCACCCGGTCTGCGCGGAGGATCTCTCTGCTTGTCTTGATGTTGAACGATCCATCCGCATTCCGGAAGATCTCACGGACGGGGGATTGGGTCTTCACGGTAACGCCGCTTTCGCTCATGAGCTGCAGGAATGCGTTCAGCACATCATCCGCATTGTGACTTGTCGGGAAGACCTTTCCGTTTTCACGCACATATGTCTCCACTCCGCGTGCATGCAGCAGTTCCAGCAGTTCCGTATTTGTGAATTCATGGAATGCATATTTCAGGAAGCGTCCTTCATTCGGTTTGAATTGCTTCAGCATTGTTCGAATATCGCTTCCGTTTGTGATGTTGCATTTCCCGCCACCCGAAATGAGGATCTTGATACCGGGCTTAGTATTCTTCTCCAATAAAGTGACCTGCGCTCCCAGGGAGGCGGCACGCCAAGCGGCGACCATCCCTGCTGCACCTCCGCCGATCACTGCAATGTTCAATAGTGGCTTCATGATATGGGAATATACTCAATATTGAGGAACAACCGTGGGGTAACCGCGTCTAAATCCGTTGATTATCTCTCTATAAAAGAGTATCTTACGTTGGTTTTTTAAGATACGCCCTCCGGTGTGTCTCATTTTTTGAACAATTTTCGGAGTTTTTCCTTGGCAAAAGGTATGGCTCGTCCGTCGAGTCAAGATAAAAAACTGCAAGATCAGCTTCACAAGAGTGGTCATATTCCCAAGCATATTGCTGTGATCATGGACGGCAACGGCCGCTGGGCGAAGAAGCGGTCATTACCCAGAGTCGCCGGGCATCATGAAGGGGTGAATTCTGTCCGCGAGATCGTTGAGGTTTGCGGTCAGCTTGGAGTGAAGTATCTCACCTTATACACATTCTCCACCGAAAATTGGAACCGTCCCAAAGAAGAAGTCTCCATTCTCATGCGGTTGCTTGTCAGTTCGCTTCGTGATGAACGAGACCGGCTCCACCACAACAACGTGCGGGTGACTACCATCGGGGATTTTGCGGCGCTGCCGCAGGATGCGCAGGACGAATTTCTGGATGCCATCGAACTGACGAAGAACAACACCGGATTGACCCTCATCCTTGCACTGAGCTACAGCGGACGATGGGACATGACGAACAGTGTGAAATGCATCGCGGAAAAAGTGAAGAACGGTAGTCTGAGACCGGAAGAGATCACCGATACCGTGATCGCTCAGCATCTTGCGACCAAGAATATCCCCGATCCCGATCTGCTCATCCGAACGAGCGGCGAAATGCGGATCAGTAATTTCCTCCTCTGGCAGCTTGCGTATTCCGAGATGTATGTGACGGATGTCCTCTGGCCGGATTTCAGACGTAATCAACTATACGCGGCCATCGAATCATACCAGTCCCGTGAACGGCGGTTCGGAAAAGTAAGCGAACAAGTCTCAGCCCCATCGAAAACTTCTTCTAAAAGCTACGTGCGGCGTTTGTTAAAAAGTGTTTCCGGAATTTAATCGAATACCAATGACAATAAAACAATCAGTTCTTGCGCTCCTCTGCGTCGTCGGCGTCATGTTTGCCCAGCAGGGTGCGCAGCAGAAACAGTATAAGATCCTTGGCATCAGCGTCTCTGGCAACAAACTCGCCGAACCGGCCGCCATCATCGGCAATACCGGACTGAAAGTGGGTGAGCAGATATCCGTTCCCGGCGAACAGACAAGGAATGCGATCAACCGGCTGTGGAACCTGAAGATCTTCGCCAACGTGGATATCCAGGCGGAGACATTCGTCAGTGACGGCGTCTATCTGCTCATCGTGGTGGAGGAATTCCCGCGCCTGGAGAAGGTGATCTATGCCGGCAACGATGAACTGGATGAAGATGATCTGAACAAGAAACTGAATGTGACGAAAGGACAGATCATTTCACCTCAGGAGATCAACAAGATCTCCAAGCTCATCAAAAAAGCATATGAAGAGGAAGGATACCTGCAGGCGCAGGTCGCCTACGAATTGATCGACGCCGTCGATTCAACGGAAAAAGGACGTAAAACACTGAAGCTGACAATTGATGAAGGAACGGATGCACGCATCCGCGAGATCCAGTTCTTCGGCAACTCGTTCTTTGAGGATTCGGACCTGGAAAGCGAACTCCCCGATGTGAATACCACCACCTGGTGGAAGTTCTGGCGGACAGGAAAATTGGAAAAGAAGAAATACGAGGATGCGAAGAAGAAACTGGTGGACTTCTACAAGAAGAACGGATTCCGCGACGCAGAACTGATCGAAGACTCCGTCACGTTCAATCAGGAAAAGGACGGCATCGTTCTGAAACTCTATCTGTATGAAGGTCCGCAATATACCATCCGCAGCATCAAATGGGACGGCAACACCGTCTTCAAGACCGAAGCGCTCAATCAGCGGCTCGGCTTCCAGCCCGGCGAGATCTACGATATGGAGAAATTCGAGCAGAATCTCCGCGGCAACCAGGAGCAGTCCGATGTCGCCTCCGTCTATTTTGACAACGGCTATATGACCGTGCAGATCGAACCGGAAGAGCAGAAGGTCGGCGAGAATGAGATCGATATGATCATCCGCATCCGCGAACGGAATCAGTTCAAGATCGCCGGTGTGGAGATCCGCGGGAATACAAAGACGCAGGAGCGGGTGATCCGCCGCGAACTGTCTGTGCGGCCGGGGGATTATTTCAGCCGTTCGAACATCATCCGCAGCATCCGTCAGCTCTCCGTGCTGAACTATTTCAATCCGGAAAAGATCAAACCGGATACGAAGTTCGTGGATGACAAGAATGTGGACATCGTCCTCGACGTGGAAGAGAAATCGAGCGACACGTTCAACGCATCGGTCGGGTACAGCGGTGCCTTCGGTGCGACCGGCGCGCTCGGACTGACATTCAATAATTTTGATATCACGGAACCGTTCTCCGGCGGCGGCGGTCAGGTGCTGAATTTCGACTGGCAGTTCGGCGAAGGATCGCGCTACCGCACATTCTCCGTCTCATTCCGCGAACCATGGGTCTATGATACGCCCACCTCGTTCGGTTTCAGTCTCTATGACACGAAGCAGGACTACTATTATTCCATCCATCAGCGCGGCGGTACCATCAGCGTCGGCCGCCGGTTCAAATTCCCGGATGATTATTTCAGCGCCACCTGGACATTCCGGTTCCAGAAACTGGATGTGTTCAATGTCGGTTCTTCGTACTATTATCAGGAAGGGACCTCAAGTCAGTTCAGCATCTCGCAGGTCATACAGCGGAACAGCGTCAACAGCCCTCTCTTCCCGACGCAGGGAAGCAACATCTCCCTCTTTACGGAGATCGCCGGTGCGCCCATCCTTCCCGGAACGGCGCAGTATAATAAACACATCTTCTCCGCAGATTGGTATATCCCTGTCCTGAACAGTCAGCGCGTGGCATTGTATCTCGGCTCGCAGTTCGGAGCGATCTTCCCGTATGCGAAAGATTCCTACGTTCCGTATATCGAAACATTCTATATGGGCGGGACCGGTCTGGGACAGATCGCAACCACCCCGCTCCGCGGATATGAGGACAGAAGCATCGGTCCGGTGAACGTGCTCAATCAGTATATCCCGGCTCACGCCATGGCGAAACATACATTGGAGCTCCGGTTTAATGTTGCACTTAATCCAATTCCGATTTACTTTCTTGCGTTCGCCGAAGCAGGGAACACCTGGGAAAATATCTCGAAATCTGAGATGTTCGACCTGAAACGTTCCGCCGGACTCGGAGCCCGTCTGCTCATCAATCCGATCGGTCTGCTTGGATTCGATTACGGTTACGGGTACGACAATGTCACCGCCGGGATCAAAAGTCCCGCAGGGTGGAAGTTCCACTTTCAGTTCGGACGAGGGTTCTAAGTTTTTAAGATGTTAAGGATATTAGTGAACCCCGAGTTCGCTGTTGTTCTGCATCATAGTGAACGAGATCCAGCATCCTGTATCAAGCATCATAAAATTTTTATTTAAATCAATTCAATTCCATCAATCTATAGAGGTAGTCGTGAAAAAGTTTCTCTTTGCAGCACTCGTATTCACATCCGCATTATTCGCACAGCAATCTGCGTTGAAGATCGGTTATGTCAACTCCGAAACGATCATTAAGGAATTGCCCGAAGCGAAGGATTCACAGGCAAAATTGGAGAACATCCTGAAAGGCTGGCAGGAAGAGATCGAAAAACGCGGACAGGCTCTTCAGGCGAAATACGAAGAGTATCAGAAGCAGGCGAACATGCTCAACGAATCCTCCAAACAGGCAAAACAGAAGGAACTTGTTGAAGAAGAGCAGAAACTGAATCAGTACCGCCAGGAAAAACAGCAGGAACTGAAACTGCAGCAGGAAAAGATCATGAAGCCGATCCAGGAGAAAGTGTTCAAAGCGATCGAGAAGGTTGCCAAGGAACAGAAGCTGGCATTCGTGCTGGACCGTGCAACGGAAGTTCCTGTTCTCTATGCGGATCCGCAGTATGATTACACCTTCAAAGTTTTGGATATGCTGAAACGCGGCGCGAAGTAACACAGTGCACCATTCGGTTCCGGTCCGGTCGTTAACGGGAGGGTACGGCAGATATTGATATTCGGCAGATCATCCGCTCGATGGAATTCCGTACAACAATCACAAGGATCATTATGAAAAGAATTTTTTTGCTCGTTTCTTTCTTCCTGTTCAGCGTACTGTCGCAGGCGCAGACGAAGATCGCTTTTATCAATTCCGCCACCGTGATGGAACAGCTGCCGGAAGCGCAGGATGCGCAGAAGCAGATCGATGGACTGGCCCAGCAATGGCAGTCTGAACTGAGCCTGATGGCGTCGGATGTCCAGAAGAAGGTCGATGATTATGACAAGCGCAAGCTCATCATGTCCGACAAACGGAGAGCCGAAGTGGAGAAGGAACTGCAGGAACTGGACCGGAAGATCATCGATTTCCGCAATCAGAAGTTCGGCACAAACGGCGAGATGTTCTCCAAACAGAACGAACTGATGAAGCCGATCCAGGAGAAGGTGTTCAAAGCGGTGAAAGATGTAGCGGATGAGGAGTCATATGATTATGTGGTGGACCGTAGCAGTTCTACCGTGCTGCTGTTCGCCAACGCCAAACACGACCTGACACAGAAGGTCATCGCAAAATTACTTCAAAAATAAATGAACGAGTCCCGGGAGATCGGGACTCGTTCTCGTTTACATGATCACAGTCAATCACATAGCGGCTCTGCTGGAAGGGGAGGTCATCGGCGACGGTACCTTGTCCATCACCGGCGTCGGTAAAGTGGAGGAAGCGCAGCAGGGGATGCTGTCGTTCATCGCCAATCCGAAATACGAAAAATTCGCCGAGTCCACTGCGGCCTCCTGCGTTCTCGTCAGCCGCTCGTTCGATCCTTCGAAATTCTCCCGCGTTCCGCCCGCCATCATCAGACTGGACGATCCGTACGCATCCTTCGTGATCGCCATCCAAAAATTCATGCCGGTCAAAGCGGACCTGGAACCGGGGATCCATCCTACGGCTGTCATCCATTCCTCTGCACAGATCGGAAAGAACTGCACGATCGGCGCATATGTGGTGGTCGGAATGAACTGTACGATCGGCGACAATGCTGTGCTACACCCGCATACCGCGATCGGTAGAGATGTGAAGATCGGGAATGATTGTCTCTTCTATCCGCACGTCACGATCAGGGAAGAGTGCATCGTCGGGAACAGAGTCATCATCCAGCCGGGCGCTGTGATCGGCGGCGACGGTTTCGGATTTGCGCCGAAAAAGGACGGGACGTATCAGAAGATCCCGCAGATCGGTATTGTTGTGATCGAAGATGATGTGGAGATCCAGGCCAATACCTGCGTGGACCGGGCAACGCTCGGTGAGACGCGGATCAAACGTGGAGTGAAACTGGATAATCTGGTGCAGATCGCTCATAATGTTGTCGTGGGTGAGGATACGGTCATCGCCGGCTCGTCCGGTGTTGCCGGCAGCACGAAGATCGGAAAGAACAATATGATCGGCGGTGCCGTCGCCATTACCGGTCATGTCTTTACTGCCGATGGTGTGAAAGTGGGAGGCGGATCCATTGCTACCCGCGCGCTCGATACCCCGGGTGAGACCTATTCGGGATATCCGGCAAAAGAAGCGGCCAAATGGCGTAAAGTGGAAGCGGCCTCCCGTTCATTACCGGAGATGCTTACGGAAATGAGACTGCTGAAGGAACGGATCACCGCGTTGGAACAAGAGATCGCTCAATTGAAAAAATAAATTACCGGACCGTGGATGCGGTCCCGAATCGTTATCAGGAGGTTTAATGTTAGTTCAGCAGCGTACGATCAAGAAACCGGTCTCCATGTCCGGTATCGGATTGCACACCGGTACACAATGCACCATGACGTTCCGCCCGGCCCCGGAGAATTACGGGATCCGGTTCCGCCGTGTTGACATCGGCGGCTCACCCGAGATCCCTGCGGATGTCGATCATGTTGTGGATGTTGCGCGCGGCACGACACTCGGCATCGGTGATGTCCGCGTTCATACCACAGAACACGTGCTCGCAGCGATCGTCGGTCTGCTGATCGACAATATCATCATCGACATCGACGGCATCGAACCGCCGATCGGCGACGGCAGCGCCAAGCCGTACGTTGAGGTGCTTCACGAAGCCGGTTTCGAGATGCAGGATGCTCCGAAAGATTATCTGGTGATCGATCAGATGGTGGAATACAAGGATGAGAAACGCGGCGTGCATATCGTCGCCCTGCCGACCGATGATTTCCGAATGACCGTGATGGTGGATTATAACAATCCCGCGCTCGGCAGCCAGCATACCGGTATCTTCGATCTGGAAAAGGAATTTGTCCCCGAATTCTCCATGTGCCGCACATTCTGTTTCCTTCACGAAGTGGAACAGCTCCGCGAAGCGGGTTTGATCAAAGGCGGCTCGCTGGATAATGCGATCGTCATTGCCGACCGTGACCTCCCGGATGAGGAACTTCGGCGAGTGGCGGACAAACTCGGCATCAAGGAATCGATCTTCCTCGGCGGACACGGTCAGCCGATCAACAACAAGGCACTGAGATTCAAGAACGAGCCTGCACGCCATAAACTTTTGGATATGCTCGGCGATCTCGCTCTCATCGGGGTGCCGCTCAAAGCGCATATCCTCGCAGCTCGTCCCGGACATGCGGCAAATGTGGAGTTCGCAAAAGTTGTACGGAAACTGTATCAACAGAAGAAGATCGTTAAGAAATACCAGCATGAGAAGAAGCAGGGAGTGGTGTTCGATGTGAATGCACTGCAGCGGATCCTGCCGCACCGTTATCCGTTCCTGCTGGTGGACAAGATCGTGGAATTCAAACTGAACGAACGCTGCGTCGGCGTCAAGAGCGTCTCCATGAACGAGGAATTCTTCCAGGGACATTTCCCCGGCGCTCCTGTGATGCCC
>CALRIY020000047.1:0-26527 GCA_943364975.1 Synechococcus sp. UW140 | reverse complement strand
TATCTTTAAAGTTACGGCAACACCTTCCAGGTTTTTAAAACCTGGAAGGTGTGCGGGAATTGAATATTCGATCTTTGTAGATAGATTAAATGGATTTGGATAATTCTGGAGAAGAGTAAACTCTTTAGGCGTAAACTCATCTTCATTAATATTTAGATCAATAAAATAATCTTTGTATACGCCTCTGAATATAATTCCCGAATAGCCGACTACAAGACCATTGTTGTCCAATGGTATCCAAAATACGTCATTACGATATTTCCATTGTGAATTCTGCCACCATTGTTGTTCTCCTAAAGTTACGTTACCATTTTCGTCGTAGATATATTTCTCTTGCGTTTCATTTAACCACTGATTATTCATCCAAATTTGTTGTAAACGTCTAATAAGATTCCCCTTAACAGTAAAGAGCATTGTTTGGAACGCAATATTTGACCAACTACTATCACTCCATATTTGCACTAGATAGCTCGTTGGATTTCCAATTGAATCATATGTATAAGTAGCAAGTTCCCAGTTTACCCAAATACTGTTTTTCCATATTTCATATCTTTCGACCAACATTTTACCACTCGGTGAAAATTCTTGATACCCTTGAAGATTATTTATCCAATGATCTATAGCCCAATCTTCCATAAGCCAATAAATCATATTTCCATTTTCATCGAACGCGACTGAAACTCGATAGTCATTAACCCAACTATTATTTTCCCATACCTCCCTTTGTTCATAAATCAAATGACCTTGGGGATTAAATACATTGTAAATTTTATTGTCATAAACGACGCCCGAATCTGTTCCATACTCCGTCACCCTCAACAACATATTCCCTTTCGCATCCCAGTCATACGTTAGTCGAGTATCGATCACCCATTGGCTATTCATCCACTGTTCGTACACATCCAAAAGAACATTACCATTCATATCATATTCCGCCGACTGACGGGAATAATTTCTCCATTCATTCGGAATCCATTGCTCAGTCAAACGGCGAAGGATATTTCCGGTGGAATCGTACGTGTAACTATTCCGGTAGATGTTCGTCCGCTGTTTTCCCTTCCCATGCACAGCCAAATCCACAAGCACCCATCCCTTGCTGTTTCGCTCATAGGTATGTTGAATGGTATCGGAGAGAGTGATGACAATGGCTGTATCGATCAGATACACCGCTTGCTGCGAGGAATATATTCTTTCGTTCTTAACCTGTTTCGTTCGGAAGAGCGTTCGCTGATATTCTTCATTCAATTCGATCGCAGTCATTCCTGCTTTTTCATTCACACGGTGGGATCGTCCGTCGCGAACTTCCGAAAACAGATCATTTGACTTCTTAATTTGTTTATGCTTTTCGAGAAGATCCAGATTCAACAACCGCATATTTTGTAACTGTGTATCATTCAACGAAGGATGAATACCTTGAGCCTCGACGAACGTTAATAGAACCAAGAGCAATGGTAATTTGATTAATAAATTGGATATAGGATTCAGCATTCGCCAATGGTTGACTTTTAGTTCATCATGATATTTCATACAATTTCTCCTTTAAGCTCCATATGAGCCTCGGCGCATACTGGTATTCTTTTTGCCCCATTAATAAGTGGGCAACATGTATGCCATCATTACTCTCTATTATCATCTGATGTTAAGCCTTTTTTTGCGTTGCATGAGATAGTCAAACTACCTTGTATGTCCAATGGCCATATAACGTTAGAGTTTGTTCTTAGCTTTATCCACTAGATGATGCAATTTTCTTTTTTAGTATCGCTGAATTATAAGATGAAGATTCCTATAAATGAGAATTAAATCACATCGGAATTCTCAAAAGCAAATAGGACGTTTTTCACCGATTTAAAAAACAAAACCCGGGCGATGAACCCGGGTTTTTATTTTAAAAAATCTGTCGCTGTCATTACTTCATCAAGATCATCTTTCTGGTCTCAAAGAATGTTCCGGATGTCAATTTATAGATATACATACCGCTCGACAATTCGCCGGAATTGAACTCTACGGAATATTTCCCTGCTGTTCTATGTCCACTGACCAATTCAGCCACTTCTTTTCCCAGCATATCATAGACCTTCAATGTGACCATTCCCTCTTTGGGGATCCCGAAACCAATTGTCGTTGAAGGATTGAACGGATTGGGGTAATTTTGATACAAGGATATTTCGGATAAAAAGTTGGATTCCTTATTATCACTTTTCATTATTCCAAATTGTCTATAAGCACCAAGAAATATTACCCCAATATAATTCGAAATAAGTCCATTGTTATCCAATGGAATCCAAAATGCGTCGTTATTATATATCCATTTGGAATTCTGCCAGTAATAATTTTCTGAACAGATAAGATTGTTATTCCCATCATATGCGTTTGAATATCTTACAATATTTAACCAGCTACTTTCAACCCAGACTTGCACATGCATTGAAGTAATGTTTCCTACCGAGTCATAACTTTGCGTGAGTAATCCATGGTTTTTCCATGAACTATCTTGCCAGATTTCGACAAAATGATTTATTACATGATCTCCTTTGTCATAGGTATATGTATCTCGCTCCCAGTTTATCCAAATACTGTCATTCCACTGCTCGTATTTTTCAATGAGTAATTTTCCAGTAGTAGTAAATGTTTGGAACCCTTGTAAACTGTTTTTCCAATCATTTGCCACCCACACTTGGTTTATCCAATACACCAAATTATTTTTGTCATTATAAAAATATTTATGTAACCAAGATTTTTCCCAACCAGTGGCTTGCCACACTTCAGACATCTTAGAATAAATATTATCCTTCTCATCATAAATTGCTGTTAATCTATTGTAGTTGACTACACCCGAATCTGTTCCATATTCCGTCACTCTCAACAACATGTTCCCTTTCGCATCCCAGTCATACGTTAGTCGAGTATCGATCACCCATTCGCTGTTCATCCACTGTTCGTACACATCCAAAAGAACATTACCATTCATGTCATATTCCGCCGACTGCCGGGAGTAATTTCTCCATTCGTTCGGCACCCATCGCTCGGTCAAACGGCGAAGGATATTTCCGGTAGAATCGTAAGTATAACTGTTTCGGTAGATGTTCGTGCGCTGTTTCCACTTCCCATGCACAGCCAGATCCACAAGCACCCATCCTTTGCCGTTTCGCTCATAGGTATGTTGAATGGTATCGGAGAGAGTGATGACTATGGCTGTATCGATCAGATAGACTGAATGATTGGTTTTGTTTCTGTTTTCGGACTTAAATTGGTTTGCGCGAAATAGCGTTTGCTGGACCTCTTCGTTCAATTCTAAGGCTGACGATCCCTTCTGTGCATCTGTTAGTGCAAACCTTCTCTTTCGAACATCCGGAGAATGATCAATAAACTGCTTCAGATGATCACGATGCATCAGATCCAGCGACGTATTGTGAAGCCGGTTATCATTCATGGAAGGAAAAAAACTCTGTGCAGGGGTAATGCTTGAAAGAATGATAAGCAGGGATAATTCACTGATGCAGCAAAACAACAGATTCATCATCCGCCGATGGTTGATCTTCAGGCCATAGTCATTCTTCATACATTCACTCCATTACTCTCATTGTGATCCCGAAAAAAGCTGTCGCGATTCATTACTCCAATTCAATAGAAAGCGCAATTTGTGTGCCAACAGGGTTCGCAGTTTTCACAATCTTTGTTAGCCTTTACAGCATTTATTTGTGCTTCAAAAACAGCACTGTAAACAGTATGCCAGGATTCAGTTTTAATAATTATTCTTGGCGTTTTAGGCCAATTGTTTTCATCCGATTATTTAAGTCCGCAGATATACAAAAAAGAATGTTCTTATGAATGAGAATCTATCGATGTCATTATTCTCAAAAATGAATACGATAAGTTTAACCGATTTAAAACAACAAGACCCGAGCTCATCGCACGGGTCTTGGGTGTTCAGACTTTATTTTTAAATCATTTTAATATCGTCATCCGTTTCGTCGCAACATATTCTCCAGCAGACAACCGGTAGAAATAAATCCCGCTCGGCAGTGATGCAGCGTTGAAACGAACCCAATAATTTCCCGGCTGTTGTTGTTCGTTCACGAGCGTTGATATTTCAGTTCCAAGAATGTCATATATCTTTAAAGTTACGGCAACACCTTCCAGGTTTTTAAAACCTGGAAGGTGTACGGGAATTGAATATCCAATGGTCGTGGCGGGGTTGAACGGATTGGGATAATTTTGTTCAAGCGAATATTCTGTTGGAATATTCTCATCGGACTCAACACCTGCAGAGGTTCCGGTCATGAAATTCCAGAAGGGCGAATAGGCTATCCCCTCGTATGCCGGTGTCTGCGCGGCGACTTTCCAGTAATGCCGCACCGACGGCTGCAGTCCGGACATTTGTTTGACTGTGTCGGTAATTCCGGATTGTTCGAAGACGATCGTCCCCGCCGTGAACTGATTGCTCGTGGCCACCTGTAGCTTATATGAAACGGCATTGAAGACGGAATTCCATTTCAATGAAACGTTGCCCGGATTTGAGGAGGAAAAATTCAATGGTGAGACCAGCTTCGTCACCGCCAGCGCAGTGGTAAATGAGCGGACCGGTGTGAATGGACTCCGGAATCCTCCGTTATTTGATGCAACGCGCCAATAATACTTGAAGAGTCCCGGTTTTACGGCATTGAGAAGATACGATGTCGTCCCCGGTTCTTTATCATAGATGACCGATGTAAAATTCGAATCTTCCGCAATTTGAAGACGATAGACCATTGCGTCGCTCATCTCACTCCATGTCAGCGACGAATCGGCCGAAATGCGGATGGCATTGTGTGCCGGTGAAATAGCAGCGGGAGTTTTAGGGACAGTGTCGTTCGTACCGACCTTGGTGACGAACATGTCGATTTTGATGTGCGGATTGTCATTCGCATCGCGCGGTGCGGCGACGATCGTATCGACGATATTCATTCCGGAGATCACTCTGCCGTACGCGGTGTAGAGTCCGTTCAGCGACGTAGCATTGGCAACGCAGATGAAGAACTGTGAATTCGCGCTGTTCGGATCGGTGTCCCGCGCCGCGCCGAGGATCCCTCGCAGGTACGGCACATTATTGAATTCCGCCGGCACGTTCGTCTGAGAGGGATCGCCGTTCCCCCATGTGCTGCGGGGAAGATGTTTCGAGTTCGGATCGCCCCCCTGGATCACGAATCCGGGTACCACGCGATGGAACGCTGTGGTATCATAGAATTTGATCGCGACAAGACTGTCAAAATACCGCACCGCCTTCGGTGCGATGGCCGGGAAGAGTTCGATCTGAAATGAACCGAATGAGACGCCGTTCCGTTTCACTTCGATCTGATAGATCGGTTTGGGGGCTTCCTGCGGGAAGAGTGACGCCGCGGCTGTAAGAACGACGATGAAGAGAAAGAGTAGATGTTTTTTCATATGATTGCTTTCGTTATAGCGCGACAGTGAAACTGCCGCGTTGAATTCTGTCCGACAGTGTAACTGTCGGACGACTGAGACCGTCATTCCGAACTTGTTTCGGAATCTTGCATTGCGAATTGCTATATATATAATGCTTAAATGCGATAGAGAAACTGTTGCGGAGACTACAGTCCGACAGTATAACTGAAAACAAATTTTATTCTATAGTAACGTCATTCCCGCATGTTTTTAGCGGGAATCTAGCATATTAGATCCCCGATAGGAACATTCGGGGATGACAGCGTATTTTTGAGATTCATTCTATCAAAGCCGGTCATCAATCCTTCAAATCAATTTCAGTTCAGCTAATTCAGCGCACGCAAATCCGCTTTGCACTGCCCCTTCGATCGTTGCCGGAAGCTTTGTATCGGTCCAATCCCCCGCCAGAAAGAGATTCTTGACGGAAGTCGTGTGTGTCGGACGGAACTGTTCCATCCCCACCGTAGGGGAAAATGTCGCTCGTTTCTCTTTGATCACCAGTGAATGGATCACTTTTGCCACAGCTGCGGAGGGATAGAACCGTTTCAATTCCCGGTAGGCAAGTTCGGTCAGTTCTTCCTTCTCCTTTTCGACAAGTTCATGTGCGCCGCTCACCACAAGGGCAAGATACATCAATCCTTCGTGCTCTTTACCGTAGATCTTCGTTTTGTTGAAGACCCAGTGTATCGGCGAATCGAGAAGCGCGGCGAACTGTTCGGGCATAAAATGTGCGTCCAGCCAGAGATGGATGGTGATGATCGGAGACGAGACGAATCTGTCGAGTCCGGACAATCCGATCGAAGCCGTGTCCGGGAAGATCTTCGGCAGATCAAAATACGGAACAGCAGAGATGACCGTTTTCGGTCTGATCGTTTCACCGTTCTCGAGCGTCACGCTGCTGATGGAGTTATTCTGCTGCTCTATCTTACTGATGGAGGTGTTCAGCAGGATCCGTCCGCCGTTCTTGACGATCAAATCAGCGGCACCATCCACCAACACCGCCGAGAGACCTTTTTTCGGAATGACCATCGATGAATTCTTCCGGCTGCCGAAGAAAGCAGACTTGAGTACTTTCACGAAAAGCGCGGCGGAGATCCGTTCGGTGGAATCGTTGAGTGCGCCGATCGCAATAATATCCCACAGATATTTCTTGTTCGAATCCGGCTGCTTCAGATCTTGCAGCCATTGATCGACGGTGACCGAGCGGAGATAGGGATCGGTATCGGGATTGCGGATGAGCAGCTGTATTCCGACGCGGAGCAATGCAAGCCGGTCCGCAAACGAAAGACTTTTCAAACGGAGCAGTCCCGAAAGTACGTTGAACGGTGCCGGAAGGGACGAAGTGTGCAGAATGGATGAAGAACGTCCTTCATTTCGAAAGACGATCGAAAGGTTCTTCTGGATCTCAACCGTCCCGCTTTTCCCGATCAATTCCAGATACTTCAATGTGGTGTGGTAACACCCCATCATCAAATGCTGACCGTTGTCCACCTCATCCCCTGTCTCGGCATGCGAAAATGAATACGTGCGTCCGCCAAGTCGCTGTTTTTGTTCGATCAGAGTGACGGAGCGTCCGTGAGATGAGAGTTGAACGGCGGCGGAGAGTCCGGCAAGACCGCCGCCGATGATCAGAACATCTGGAGTGCCGTTGGACATGGTTACGACCGGTTCTTCCACCAGACAGAGGCGGTGATAAGAAGTTTTTTCGTGCTGGAGACCTTGATGCGGTGTGCGAAGATGTTATAGTCCGCTTTTTCAATATCCTGCAGCAGACGGAAATAGATCTCCTGCATGATGAGTGCAGCGATAAAGAGCGGCCGGTCTTCGTTGGAGAGGTGATCGATCGCTTCGGAGAAATACATCCGCGCCCGTTCCGCCTGGAACATCATCATCCGTTTGAATTTCACATTGTACTTTCCTGCCAGCAATTCCTCTTCACTGTATCCGAAATAATCCATGTCGCGTTGAGGGAGATAGATCCTTCCCTTTTTCGCATCCGCGGAGACATCACGCAGGATGTTCGTCAGCTGAAGTGCAATGCCTAGTTTTTCGGCATATACTTTGGCTCCTTCATGCTTGTATCCGAAGATCTCGGTACAGATCAAACCGACAGTGGATGCAACGCGGTAACAGTAGAGTTTCAGATCGTCGAAGGTCTCATACCGGGTCTTCACCAGATCCATCTCCATCCCTTTGATCAGATCGTTGAAATGGTGGAGCGGAATGTTGAACCGTTTGATGATCTGTGAGAGCCTGTTGACGAGCGGAAAACGGGAGGTGCCGGACAGACCAAGTTCGAATTCTTTCGCCCATTGCAGGAGTGACTGCCGTTTGGTGCTGACGCTTGCCTCTTCATCCACGATATCATCCGCAATGCGGCACCATGCGTAGACGATATTGATCGCTTCGCGTTTCGGTTTCGGTAGAAGCAGAAAGGAGTAATAGAAATTGCTCCGTTTGTTCTTCTCGATCAGGTCCGCTGTGAGCAGATGTTCCATGGTCAGTGTTTGAGTGCCTTGATGAAAATTGCCGCTTTATCAAAGAATGTCAGAGCCGGACGATGAAGCCGCGTGTCATATCCGGCTGTTTTGATCTTGTGAAGAATTGTCATCCCGCCGTACCAGATCAATCGCATCTCGAACCGCAGTTCTTTTGCCGTCAGATCGAGCAGCGGTTTCCCTTCGTTCAGAAAAGATTCGGTCCGTTCGACCTGGAATTTCATCATTGAAATGAATGCTTCCGCATTGGAACTTTGTGTCAGATCTACCTGCGAAATTCCAAATTGGTTCAGATCGGATTGAGGAATATAGAAACGATTCCTGCCTGTATCAACAGAAATATCCTGCCAGACGTTCGCCAATTGTAAAGCGGTGCAGATGTGATCGGATAATCTTTGCGTCTTCTCATTGGAACAATTGAATATCTCCAGCAGGAGTCGTCCGATGGGATTTGCCGAATAACGGCAGTATTCCAGCAGTTCATCAAAAGTGCGGTACTGAGGATTGGTAGAATCTTTCCGGAACGCAACAAGAAGATCCTTCAGCAGTTGAGGCGAAAGACGGAACTCCCGGATGACCTCGGCCAGATCGGTGAAGAAATCATCTTCTGTCTCACCGCCGAGTGCCCGGTCCAGGGAATGCTCCCATGCATCAAGGCTGGCGATCCTGGTCTCCGGCAGCATGTTCCCCTCGTCCGCTATATCATCGGCGACCCGGGAGAATGCATAGATCAGATGGATCGGTCTGCGGTACCGTTTCGGGATGAAGAACGATCCGACAGGGAAGTTCTCATAATGCTGCCGTGCAAGTTTCTCAAATGGATGACCCATATCCGCCGTACGTTGTGGTGGTGAATGAAAATATCTGGATGAATTTGCGCAATTATCCTAATAATTGATATGTTTTTTTTCTGCTGCTACGGAGTTCTCGCTCAATTTCCTACACCAAACTCCGAATTTACGCAATTCAGCCGATAACAAAGGAATGGATGATTGTGAGACAAATATCACAGCGGCAAAAAACTGTATATTTGTCCTTTGACTCTCATCTTCACTTGTTGTAATTTCTCGCATTGTTGTTCCCTTATTATTGAGAACCGGAAGCACTTCATGAGCATCAGCAGCACCGTTCTGATCAAAGTCAGCAAACATGTCAACGAGCTCTTCGACCGCAAAAGCACCATCGCGGCGATGTACCACAATTTCGACCATACGCTTGATGTGGTCGCGAATGTGAAAGAGATCGCCAAGGCGATGAATCTGACCGGTGAGAAGACGGAAGTGATCGTGATCGCGGCCTGGTTCCATGATACGGGGTATCTCTTCTCACCGAAAGAACATGAAGAACGAAGCGTGAAACTTGCCACTGCGTTCCTGAAGAAGATCGGTTATCCGGCAAAAAAGATCGAGGAAGTTGCAGGCTGCATTCGCGCGACGAAGGTCCCGCAGCGTCCGCGAAATCTGATCGAGAAAGTGATGAGCGACGCCGATCTTTTGAGTCTTGGTAAGCGGGACAGTATCGAAAAAGGAGAAATGCTGAGAGCGGAGATCGAGAATTTGTCCGGCAAACCGATGAGCGAACGAGCCTGGATCGAACAGAGCATCGCATTCTTCCAGGATCATCATTATCATACGGATTACGCGATCCAATACTACAGTGAGAACCGCCAAAAGAACTTACGCGCGCTTCAGGCACAACTGGAAAAACTTGACAGGGCAAAAGCCAAGAAAAATCATGCCGTCCAATCCCCCGCACCAACCCGGCCCAAAAAGAAAACGACCGCAAAGAAGTAACGTTCCGAACATTTCCGCCACCGTCATTGCCTCATATGCCGGGAGAAGAATGTCCCTTATTTGAGTTTCATCGTAAAGACCTCGACACCCTCCCCACTGCTGCAGTCGATCATACTTAAACGGATCTCTCCGTCAGCCAGCAGATCGATCCGCTGGAAACCCGGATGCCGTGTCGCCGCGATCGTATTCCCTTTCACTGTCAACGCTTCGGAATGTTTTGCGATCCCTTTTCCGCTTACCACATTCAGATGCGGTTCCTTACCGGTGAGGATCTGCAGAGTGTGTTCATGTCCTGCGGCATAGACAAGCACCGGATGAACGGACAGCAGACTGTCCAGATCCTTCCGCATCTCGATGTTCGCGGATCCCGGCATGTCCTGATCCGAGATTCCCATCATCCGCGAAATCGGATACAGCGAACCGATCCCGGGAAGCGGAAACCACAGCCACGGGACCAATTTGCGAAGGGGAAAAAGATGATCCTTCCAGTCAAAGAAGCCGCCGTGTTCTCCGTGCGTCTGCAGCGGATGATGGGCGGCAATGACAACACTCCTGTTCCCGGCTGACCGGATCAATGCGGAAAGCGAATCGAGAAATCGGCGGCGTGTCTGTGATTCCGACGTGTCGCCGGGATAGAACGGTTTTTCAAATCGATGAAGCCGCCATTGCGTGTCCATAGCGATCAGCCGGAGCCCGTCGGCAAGGTCGTCCGCGACCGGACCGGGGGAACCGCCGGAAGGAAGCATCATGACATTCGGATTCCGAATGGAACGGAGGAGATCCTCTTCCCGTTTCATTGCCGCCCATCCGTTCTTTCCCTGATATTCCCAGTCATGATTACCGGGAACGAACACCGCGCGGGCACCGCTCTTTTCGGCGATCGCTATCTGCTCTCGGAATCTTCGTTCCATCTCCGGCCGTTCCGGGGAGTCCGCCTCCGGTAATCCTCGCGGATAGATATTATCTCCCAGAAAGACGATAGTGCTGCTGTGAGGCCGGACGGATGCCTGTTCGATCAGCACGCGAAAGGTCGGTTCGATCCGATCAGCGGAAGGTTCGCCGGCATCGCCGATCAAAAAAAGTGAGGTAAGGATGGAGTCCCGGGAGACGGACAGCGGTATGGAGCGGTATGAATCGGAGATATACACGCCTTCGATGCTGCATCCGGAGAAAATGATGAAGAGCAGGAGAAAAGAAATGTGATGCGGGGGACTATTTCGCATTCGGCCGGAATCCTGTCGGTCGTTTTTTGGAGAATCCGAAATGGTGCAGCAATGCTGAGACGATCCGCTGAGAAGCTTTTCCGTCCCCGTACGGGTTAACGGCAGCGGACATACTTTTATACATCCTGCTGCTGCTGAAGAGTGCGTGTCCTGCTTTCACGATCGCTTCGGTCTCCGTGCCGACCAGTTTCACTGTGCCGGACTTGAGCGCTTCGGGGCGCTCAGTGACATCGCGCAGCACCAGGACCGGTTTCCCGAGTGAGGGGGCCTCTTCCTGCAGTCCGCCGGAATCCGTGATAACAGCATAAGAAAGGGCGATCGCATTGATGAAATCGGCATAATTGAGCGGCTCCATCAGAATGACATTCGGGATCCCTTTCAAAAGTTCGAAGACCGTCTCACGTACTGCAGGATTCAAATGGACCGGGAAGATAAAATTCAATTCAGGATGGAGCCGTGCAAGTTCTTTCACGGCGGCACAGATCTTCAGCATCGGTTCACCGAGATTCTCGCGCCGGTGTGCGGTGACGATGACAAACTTTTTTCCCTGGCGGATAGTCTCGGAAAGATGGGCGCTGTTGAATTCGAAATCCTTCCGCACGGTCCTCTGCAGCGCATCGATCACCGTATTTCCGGTACAGAGGATATTCTTTTTCGGGATCCCTTCGCTGAGAAGAGCTTTTGTTGCGGTAGCGGTCGGCGTGCAATGGAGATCCGCCACCACGGAGGTGAGCCGCCGATACGCCTCCTCCGGAAACGGCTCCATCTTTTCACCGGTGCGGAGCCCCGCTTCCACATGCACGACAGGGATCTTCCGGTGGAATGCCGCAAGACTGGAGACGAATGTTGTCGCCGTATCCCCTTGCACGATCACCATGTCCGGCTGCTCGATCGCGAGCACGTAATCGAGTTTTTCCAGGATGTTTTGTGCCAGCGTGGATAGCGACTGCCGCTGTCCCATCACATTCAGATCGTAATTCGGTCTAATATTGAAGACCGCCAGAACATCATCGAGCATCTCGCGGTGCTGTGCACTGGTGATGAGGCATGGGGAAAAATACCGGTCGTGCTGTTGAAGTTCCTGAATGACGGGGGCAAGTTTGATCGTATCGGGGCGGGTGCCAAAGATGACCGCTATTTTTTTCCGGGTGATTTCCATCAGAATTCAAGATAAAAATAAAAGTGAAAAGATACCTTCTATTTTTTATATTAGAGGAATCGAAGAAAGGATGTTTGAAATGCGAGTTATTATCCAGTCAAATTATGATCTTGTCAGTCAATGGACCGCGGCATTCATCGTCAAAAGGATACGTGAGTTCAAAGCCACAACCAACAGTCCGTTCGTTCTCGGTCTCCCGACCGGTTCCTCCCCTATCGGAACGTACCGCGAACTGATCGCGATGCACAAACAGGGACTTGTCTCCTTCAAGAACGTCGTGACATTCAATATGGATGAGTATGTAGGGCTTCCGAAGGACCATCCCGAGAGTTATCATTCCTTCATGTGGAATAATTTTTTCAAACATGTGGATATCCAGCAGAAGAATGTCCATATCCTCAACGGCAATGCGAAGGACCTTGAGAAAGAATGTGAGGAATACGAAAAGAAGATCAAACGGAACGGCGGCATCCAATTGTTCCTCGGGGGGATCGGTCCGGACGGCCATATCGCCTTCAATGAACCGGGCTCTTCTCTGGCATCACGGACGAGGATCAAGACGCTGACGTACGATACGATCGTCGCCAATTCACGGTTCTTTGATAATGATGTCTCAAAAGTACCAAAGACGGCACTGACGGTCGGTGTCGGGACCATATTGGATGCCAGAGAGATCCTTCTGATCATTTCCGGACATGCCAAAGCCCGTGCGTTATCCCATGTTGTTGAAAACGGGGTAAACCATATGTGGACGGTCAGCGCGCTGCAGCTCCATCCCAAAGGGGTCATTGTGTGTGATGATGATTCGACGTATGAATTGAAGGTGGGGACGGTGAAGTATTTCAAGGATATCGAAGCGATGAATCTTGACCCGAAATCACTCCTTCGGTGAGACGGTCCTGAAACCGTACAATTCAACAGAACAGATCGGAAAGCGGGAGCGGACACTCCCGCTTTTCTCTTGGCGGAACATTCCTGCCGGTGGACCGATCCCGTTTGTGCTGAACACCATTATTTTCTAACCTCTAAGGACTATGGCAGAGCAATTCGATATCGGCTTGGCGTGGGATTGGGAGTTCGACCGGGATTTTATCTTCGGTATCGAGAATGAATGTGTTGCTGCCGGACTCTCCACTTTCAGGATCGAGCGGCATAATATTGAAGCGGTCACCAGGTCCATCCGTACAAGAAAGCTCTCCTTCAGGACCTTTCTCGACAGAGCATCCGATTCCGATGAGAATTTCATTCCGCTTGCACGGACCCTGTCCCGGTCCAAAACATTGATCCTGAACGAGTACAGCCATGTTGAATACGCCAAAGACAAAGCAAACATGCATCTGGCGCTGATGGGTGAAGGGATCCATGTTCCGTACACCATCATCATTTCTCCGTATAATAAACGTCAGGAAGTCGAACTCAGTCTTACCGAACTCGCTCATCTGGGAAGACCGTTCATCATTAAACCGGCCAACACGACCGGAGGCGGAATCGGGGTGGTGCTCGGAGCAGAGACGCTGAAACAGATCCTCGAAACCAGGCAGCATCACAAGAATGACACATATCTCCTGCAGGAGACGGTCCATCCCGCCGTGCTTGGTCAATCCATCGCCTGGTTCCGGGTCTTCTATGCTTTCGGAGCGACCATCATTTGCTGGTGGGACCACCGGACTCACATTTATCGCGAAATGAGCAAACAGGAAGAACGGAAATTCAAACTGCAGAAACTGCGTTCCATCATTCTCACGGTACAGAAGATCTGCCGGCTCGATTTTTTTTCATCCGAAGTCACATTGACCGACAGCGGCAAATTCGTCGCGGTGGATTATGTGAACGAGATCTGCGATATGCGCCTTCAGTCCAAACATGTGGACGGCGTTCCCGATGCGATCGTCGCTCAAATTCAGCGTCAATTCGCGAAATTCGTCCGCTCCCATTTAAAAAAGTCGGCTTGACTTTTCAACGAGCTATTGATACATTCAATAGGGATTAACCTTATTTTGATCATTTTCCGGAGGAATTCACGATGCGTTTATCCATGTTGCGATCATTTCTTATTGTTTCTCTGCTCTCCTTCGGCCTGATCGGCTGCGGCGGTTCTGAAGAAGCGGTTGCGGAAGATGAACTTGTGACCGATACCGGTGTTACGGAAGAAGTAACAGAAGAACAAGTGGAGCAGCCGACGGAAACTCCGGCTGAAGAACAACAGCCGACAGAACAACCTGTGCAGGAACAACAACCAGTGCAGGAACAGCAGCCGGTCCAGGAAGGCCCCACTAAAGAACAATTGCAGAGCGAACTTGATGCGATCAAAACAGAGAATGTGCAGCTGAAGGATGAGAATTCCGCTCTGCAGCAATCGAACAAGGATCTGACCAATAAGATCTCCGACCTTGAAGCTGCGAATGCAGCATTATCACGCGCACCGAAGAAATCCGAATCGGCAAAGATCGACCGCCGTCCGGCACCCGCAGGCAAATCCTCCTCAGAAGAGATCAGAGCGTACGAAGGCGCAGTGAATCTTGCCAAGAACAGAAACTACCGCGATGCGATGAGCGAGCTGCAGTCCCTGCTCAACACCGGTATCAAAGAGGATTATGCCGACAACTGTCATTATTGGATCGGCGAAAGCAATTTCCATCTGAAGGAGTATTCCAAAGCGATCCAGCATTTCGAACAGGTTCAGGGTTACAAGTTCTCCGAAAAGAAGGATGATGCTCAACTGATGATCGCTCAAAGCTATGAACGGCTCGGCGACCGCCAGCGGGCACGCACGGAATATCAGAAATTGGTGGACCAGTATCCGACCAGCGAATATGTGAAGCGCGCACGTGCAAAATTGAATTAAAATCTGCCGGTTCTATGAATAAAAAACCCTCGCAAAGCGAGGGTTTTTTATTGTACTCAACGATCGAATGATCCGATTCTATCCCTCCCGCAAGAATTTCTCACATAAGGTCACATCCTCTTCGCTGCCGATGAAGAGGGGGGTCCGCTGATGCAGCTCGGTGGGAATAACATCGAGGATCCGCTTTTCACCGTCGATCGCCCGTCCTCCGGCCTGTTCGCAGATATACGCCAGAGGATTATTCTCATACATCAGGCGGAGTTTCCCGTTCTTATTCCTGGAGTCGCCGGGATAAAGATAGATGCCTCCGTAAAGCATGTTCCGGTGAAAGTCCGCAACAAGTGATCCGATATACCGGCTGGAATAGGGGCGTGACGTCGCTTTATCCTCTTCCTGAAGATGTTTGATATATTTTTTTACGCCGCTTCCCCACCATTTGTAATTCCCCTCGTTCACGCTGTAGATCTTTCCCCGTTTCGGGATCTTGATATTCTCATGGGAAAGAAGGAATTCGCCGATGCTCGGATCGAGCGTAAAGCCGTGAACACCGTCCCCGGCAGTATAGACAAGCATGGTGCTGGAACCGAAGACAACATAGCCGGCGGCGATCTGTTTATATCCGGGCTGAAGCACATCTTCGAGCGTACCGTGTCCGCTGTTGGAGATGCGGCGGTAGATGGAGAAGATCGTACCGATGCTGACATTCGCATCGATATTGCCGGAACCGTCGAGCGGATCGTACAGCAGAACGTATTTGCCTTTCGGATACTGGTCCGGAATGCTGATGATCGATTCATGTTCCTCGGAAGCCATAACGCAAAGATGTCCGCCGTGGTCCATTGCTTTGAAGATGGTATCATCGGCATAGACATCCAGTTTCTTCACCGTATCACCGGAGACATTTTGAGTGCCGGCGACTCCGAGGATGTTCACCAGTCCTGCTTTGCTCACTTCCCGCCAGATGATCTTGATGGCGAGGGAAAGATCGCGCAGTACGTTCGAGAAGTGGCCTGATGCTCCCGGGTGCTGCCGTTCACTTTCGGTGATATGACGTTCAAGAGTGACAATTTTTCCAGACATAGCATGACTCCGCGTTGATGCGTGGTGGGTTGACAATTTGATAAAAGTAGGAAAAATGGGATGAAGGAGCAAGGAAAGAACCTTATCCTGCCTCCTGCTCCTTGTACTGCAGAAGATAGAGCTTGTGATAGATCCCTTTGTGTGCGAGAAGTTCCTGATGCGTTCCCATCTCGCGGATCTCCCCTTTGTGCATTACGACGATCTTGTCCGCATTTTGAATGGTGGAAAGGCGGTGAGCGATCACGATCGCAGTACGGTTCGCCAGGAGTTTCTGAATAGCGGTCTGGATGAGGATCTCGGTCTCCGTATCGACGCTGGAGGTCGCTTCATCCAGCACCAGGATCCTCGGATCGAATGCGAGAGCACGGGCGAACGACAGGAGTTGTTTCTGGCCGACGGAGAGCGTGGAACCTCGTTCTTTCACCTCTTCATCATACTGCTTCGGCATCGATTCGATGAACCGGTCCACGCCGACGATGCGGCATGCTTCTTTGATCCGTTCGATGGAGATCGTTTCATTCCCGAGATTCACATTCCCTTTGATGTCTCCGGAGAAGAGGAAAACATCCTGCAGCACCACGGCGATATGACGGCGCAGATCGGCAAGCGCCACTTCCCGGATATTGATCCCGTCGATCAGGATCTCTCCTTTCTGGATCTCGTAGAACCGTGAGAGCAGATTGATGATGGTCGTTTTTCCCGCACCGGTGTGTCCGACGAATGCCGCCGTCTCGGCCGGATTGATCGTGAACGAGACATCTTTCAGGACCCAATCCTCATGATTATAAGCGAACCAGACATTCTTGAATTCGATCTTTCCCCGGACCGAAGTGAACTGCTGTGGATGTTCGGATTCAGCGATGAAGGATTTGTCGTCCAGCAGTTTGAAAATGCGTTCGGACGATGCCATGGCGGTCTGCATAATGTTATATTTTTCCGACAGATCACGGATGGGCCGCCAGAACATCTCGTTGAACTGCAGGAATGCCATCACCGTTCCGATCGTGACCGTTCCTTCCAATGCATTCCCGCCGGCATACCAGATGATCAAACCGACGGAGACGGCCCCGATCAGATCCACGCTTGGATAAAAGATCGCGTAATAAAGGATCGACTTGATGTTCGCCTCTCGGTGTCCTGCATTATGCCGGTCGAACTCGTTGAATGCTTTTTTCTCCCGGTTGAAGATCTGATCCACCAGCATGCCGGTGATATGCTCCTGCATGAATGTATTGATCCGTGCAATATAGAGCCGGACCTCCCGGTAGGCTTCGCGCGCCTTCTTGCGGAACAGGAACGTGCCGTAGATGAGGAACGGCAGCACACTGAGGGAAAGGAGCGCCAGCGGCACATTCATGGAGAACATGAACCAGACGATACCGATGATCATGAACACGTCGCTGAAGACCATCACAATGCCGGAAGAGAACATCTCGTTCAGCACTTCCACATCGTTCGTCACACGGGTGATCAGGCGGCCGATCGGATTCTTGTCGTAGAATTTCAACGAAAGCTTTTGAAGATGCCGGAAGAGTTCCATCCGGAGATCGAAGATCGTTTCCTGTCCGATCTTCTGAGTGATATACGCATTATAATACTGCACCACGCCGCGGAGCACCAAGAGGACGAGGAACAGCAATGTGGTCATCAGCAGACCTTCACTGTCCTTATTCGCGATGTGCACATCCACAGCAATTTTGGTGAAATACGGACGGACCGCTTCAAGCGCGGAGACGGCCAATGCAAGGAAGATCGCCAGCAGCACCTGCCATTTGTACGGACGGAGATAGATCACCAGACGGCGCATGAGTTGGGCGTCGTAGGCTTTACCGAGGATCTCGTCGTCTTGAATCGCACTCATAGAGCTTCAATTCTTTCGGGGAATAATCTAACCTAAAATATTCCAGCAGCGATCTGTATGTATCGATCTCAATCGATGCTGGACTTTAACATCCTGATACGGTTCAGGCAGGTCGCCCTTCAGGGCGACTCTGTCATGACCAATTTAACGTTTTCCCTTCATCATGCTGACTTCAATAACACGGGAAATCTGCTGACGAATAATGCGAATCTTTGACCGATCAATCTTCCGGATATCGATCAGTGCATGACCAAATTGCAATGAATAAACTTGAGCAGAAGAGAATTGATATTGTTCTGCCTGCTGAACAAGTTCTGCTTTTACGGGATTATTGTGTATGTAATTCACCTTTACGGCAAAATCGACCAATCCTCGAACCCTGACATCGACAAATCCACCCTGCCAAAATTTTTGCCCTGTCGATTCTCGAAGCTGATTCATTTTTCTCGCCGATGCTCCGTTGATATGATTCATCACTTTTTGCAACGAGACATTCTTTGGAACCCGCAACAGGACATGGACATGATCAGGCATTATGACATAGGCGAACAATTCAAAACGCAGTTCATGTACTTTTTGTGCAACCACATCCAGAAACATCCGGCAGATACGCGGTTCGGCGAAAGGATCGGAACCGCGTGCACATCGAGTCGAGATGAAATATACAGCGTTCGGTATAGAAATATGAATAGGATGCATACGTGACAATGGTCGGCGTAAACGCCGACCTGCCGAATAATCACATCTTTTCCAATTCTTTCTCCAGCAATTGTTTCTTATACAATCCGGCATAGATCCCGTTCAAAGCGACCAATGCATCATGATCTCCCTGTTCAACAATTTTTCCGCCGTTCAGCACGATGATATTGTCCGCTTCCTTCACGGTGGAAATACGGTGCGCAATGATGATGCTCGTGCGGCCGATCATCAATCCTTTCAACCGCTGAAGGATCGATTCTTCGGTATAGGTGTCCACAGCGGAGAGTGCATCGTCCAGGATCAGGATCTTCGGTTTGCGGAGGATCGCCCGGGCGATACTCGTCCGCTGTTTCTGTCCGCCGGAGAGAGTGATGCCGCGCTCGCCGAGCATCGTTTCGAACCGCTGCGGGAAATCAGCCACATCCTTCGCGATCTGGGAGACCTCCGCCGCTTCGTGGATCAATTCCCGGTTCGCTTCATCATCTCCGTAACGGATATTCTCAGCGATGCTGTCGGAGAAGAGGAAGGTCTCCTGCGGCACATAGCCGATATGCCGGCGGAGGACCTCCACCGGAATCTTCTTAATATCAACGCCGTCAATAAGGAGCTGACCGTTCGTGATGTCATATAACCGCGGAATCAGATTAACGAGCGAACTTTTTCCTGTTCCGGTATATCCCACGATCGCCAGAGTGGACCCTTTGGGGATCTTCAAATTGATACCGGAGAGTGTCGGTGTTTGAGCGGTCTCGTGCGTAAAGTCCACCTGTTTGAACTCGATCTCACCCTCAATGGTCGTGATCGAATGATCGGTCAAATCCCCGTTCTGGATATTCGGAACGGTGTCGAAGATCTTCGCCAATCGTTTCATGGATGCGGCTCCCTGCTGCCACATATTCGTCACCCAGCCGAATGCGATCATCGGCCAGATAAGGAGCGAAAGATACGTCATGAACGCTGTCAGCGTCCCGATCGTCATCTCTCCGCTGATCACTTTCAGTCCGCCGACATAGATGGTGATAATGATGGAAAGACCGACAAGGATGAACATGAGCGGCCACATCACCGCCTGTGCTTTTGCCAGGACGAGATTCTTTTTGAAATACTCCCAGCTCGCTTTGCGGAACTGTTCGATCTCGTATTCCTCGCGGACATACGCCTTCACAACCCGTGCGCCGGAAAGGTTCTCCTGCGCCTTTGTTGTGAGGAGTGAATACTGTTCCTGACGGTCGTTGAATTTTTCGTGGATCACCTTGCCGAGATAATAGACGGCGTAGGAAACAAACGGCATCGGGATGAGGGCAAGAAGGGTCAATTGCCAGTCCTTCACGAACATCAGCACGAGGGACATGGAGAGCGTCATGAGCGTATCGGCCGGATACATGATCCCCGGTCCGAGCACGTTCCGGACGGCGCTGATGTCGTTCGTAGCATGCGCCATCAGATCGCCGGTTGGTGTATTCTGGAAATACGACAGCGGCAGTTTTTGGATATGGGCAAGAAAATCATTCCGCAGATCATACTCGATCTTGCGGGAGACGACAATGATCGTCTGCCGTGTGAGGAAGAGCATCACGCCGGCGATCACAGCGAATCCGACGACAAGAGCAGCATACCACAGCAGGTCCGTGTGCTGCAGTGATCCCGATTCCAGTCCGCGCTTCAGTTCGTCCACCGCTTTCCCGATGAACCACGGCGTAGCGACTGTAAAGAGATTGCTGACAATAACCGTCAGCAATCCCAGATACAATGTCACTTTATAGCGGGAAAGATATGGAATGAGCCGCTTAAGAGAATTCATGAGTTAACAGGTTAGGAACGGAAAAGATTGAACGAACATTGCACAAAATAATCCCTGCCGGATATCCGGCAGGGGACTGAACCAGGGACAACACGGCAGTGGAGTGAAACAGGCTGAGCTTCTTATCCGATCACGGAGAATTTTGTGTACGGCTGAAGAACCTTCGGTACGATCACTTTCCCTTCCGGTGTCTGATTGTTCTCAATGATCGCCGCAACGATGCGGGGAAGCGCCAATCCGGAACCGTTGAGCGTATGAACGAATTCCTGTTTCCCGGTGTCGCGCGATTTGAACTTGATGTTCATTCTGCGCGCCTGGAATGTTTCGAAATTGCTGCAGGATGAGACCTCGAGCCATTTCTGCTGGCCGGCGGCCCAGACCTCCAGATCATATTTCTTCGTCTGTGTGAATCCCATATCGCCTGTGCACATCAGCAGTACACGGTATGGTAAACCGAGAAGCTGAAGCAATCGTTCCGCATCGCCGCGGAGCGATTCAAGTTCATCATAGGATGTTGAAGGATGGACGAACTTCACAAGTTCTACTTTGTCGAACTGATGCAGCCGGTTCAATCCCCGAACATCTTTCCCGTAGGAACCTGCTTCACGGCGGAAACACGGTGTGTATCCTGCGTATTTGACCGGAAGGTCTTTCTCATCGAATGTCTCCTTCCGGTGGAAATTCGTCACCGGCACTTCAGCGGTCGGGATCATATACAGTTCATCCCTTGTCGCCACGTACATCATATCCTCTTTGTCCGGGATCTGTCCCGTACCGCGGGCGCTTTCTTTGTTCACGACGATCGGCGCCTGCAGTTCCGTGTATCCGTGTTCTGCGGCCTGGTCCAGAAAGAAATTGATGAGAGCTCGCTGCAGGGTCGCCGCTTTCCCGACATAGAACGGGAATCCCGCACCGGCGACTTTCGAACCGCGGTCAAAATCGATGATGCCGAGTCTGTTGGTGATGTCCCAATGCGGCTTCAGATCGCCGGTCGGTTTTTCACCCCATTCAAAGATCGATCTGTTGTCGTCCGGCGTATTCCCGACCGGGACGGACGGATGCGGGATGTTCGGGACGGTCAGCAGCAGTTCTTCCAGTTTCTCTTCGACCGATTTCAATTCCTCATCGATCTGCTGGATCCGTGTTTTGACGAAGTTCATCTCTTCGATCACGGCGGAGGCATCCTCCCCCGATTTCTTCATCTGGCCGACCTTGGCGGAGACCTCGTTCCGTTTCGCCTTCAGTCCCTCCCCCTCACCGATCAGCGTCCGGCGCTGATTGTCCAGTGCGAGGATCGCATCGATGTTGTCGTCTGCTTTTTTCAGTTTGATCCCGTTCCTGACGAGATCGGTCTGTTCACGAATGATCTTAATATCGAGCATGATTTTTCCTTATTGGGTCACTTCAACGGTCACAAGCAGGCCGCTGGTATTGAGGTTCTTGTTGAATGTTTTTTCACTGGAGATCACTTTCATCTTCCCGTTCACCGGAAGGTAGACATGCTGCGACAGGCCGGATGTCTGTTCCGAGAGCGTGTTCGCACAGAGGTATTTTTCAAGCATCTTTGCGGGACCTTTTCCTTTCGGCGATTCACCGAAATTTCCTGCGACAACGATCGGAAATTCCGAAAGGGATCTCTGAATGGAAAGGATCTCGTAGATCTGTTTCACCCGTTCACTTAGATCCTCTTCATCCAGATCCGTGGATGCAAATGCCACCGAGCGCAGTCCCATTTCGAACACACCGAACGCGAGGGACCTTCTGGTCTTCCCTTTGCCGGTGGGAAGTGTATAGACATTGGATTGAAGGATAGGATACATGCAGAACAACGCATTACCGGAATCCCACCCTTGATAGTACCGCGCTTTTGCGAATGTGCCCCGCATGTCGAGCCGTTTCAACAGTTCGGTATACGCATCGAAATCCGGTTTCGAGTCCGTTGCACGGATGATCTGCTGGACAGCGACCAGTTCCGCACCGGTGGAGCGGACCCAGTCAGCGAATTTCTTTACGTCGGATTTGTCTTTCAGTCCATGCTGTGTATTGATCGTCAGCATTTTGAATTGACTCGTCAGCGCTTTTGGCGCTGCGGACGGATCAGCTGCTTCGCCCGTCGACTGCTGTGTTGAGGAACAGGAGAAGAGGAACAGCGCTGCAGCGACGGACGCACTGAGGATAAGGATGTTTTTCATATCAATTAAGATGGATTCCTGTGATTTCTTCCTGAAGCAGTTTCAATCCCTGTGTCACATTCATCGGATGATAGTTGAATGCCTGCTTTGCCTTGTCGGTGACGAACCATGTCTGCAAAGGCCGGACAGCGAACTGCTGGAGCTCCGCCGACGTCACACGCGCGATTCCTGCAGGATCATAACCGAAGACTTCCGCGGTACGGAGAGCAAAATCATACCGGCTGACCGTTTCCGCCCCGGCGATATGGAAGATCCCCGCAGCGTCATGGTCCACTGTCTGTTTCATCGCTACTGCGAGATCGAACACATGCGTCGGATTACTGATCTGGTCATAGGCACAGCGGATCTGTTTCTTCTCATGCAGGCTGTTGATCACCCACAGTGCGAAATTATTCTTCACGTTCACACCGGTTCCATAGACCAGGATGGTGCGGAGGATCGCAAAATCGATCCCGCTGGAGATGATGATATTCTCCCCCGCGAGCTTTGTCTTCCCGTAATAGTTCACCGGATGGACACGGTCCCTTTCGGAATAATTTCCCGTCCTGCCGTCGAACACGTAATCCGTCGACACATGGATCAGTTTCGCATCGATCCTCCGGCACACCTCTGTCAGGTTCTCCACGGCCGTCACATTCATCTTCCACGCCAATTCACGTTCCCGTTCACAGGCATCCACATTCGTCATTGCGGCAGCATTCAGGATCACATCCGGCCGGAAACTCGATACAAGGCTCTTCACATCGCTCCGGTTGGAGATGTCCAGCTGCGTGTAATCGATCAGAATATCCTCCTGCGCGAAGGAGCGGTGATGGGAGGAATGCAGCACTTCATACTCGTCATCAGAATCCAACAGCCAGGCAAGCCGCTGACCGAGCAGTCCGTTGCTGCCGCACACCAGCAGACGCTTCATAACAGTTCCCTCATCGCCTTCAGCTCCCGGTGTTTATCGGCAAGTGAAAATCTTGTGCTGTGCGAAGCGGTCTTTTGAGCGAACTGCGCGGCTTCCGCATAACTCTTCTTTTTCAGAACGGAATAAAGGAATGAAATTCCGAAGATATCACCTGACCCGAGCGTGGAAACCGGTGCAGCATTCAATTCCTCTGTCAGGTCGATCCGGGAGAGCTGCTTATGCTGTTCCTGATACAGGGAAGCTCCCTGAGCTCCGCGGGTTATGAGGAATGCTTTCACCATGAGCGGGATCATCTGTTTCGCCAGAAGTTCGTCATTGAATCCTTCCACCGACATTTCCCGCGCTTCTTCATCATTCAGCTGCACACTGTCCGTCATAAAACACCATCGCCGCCAATCCGCCATCGCTTTATGCACTCGGGTGCCGTCCGGATTTACCGTGAGCGTCAAACAGTGCATATCAAGATGAAGAGCGGTCTTCCTGCTTCTGATCTCAAGACGGATCTCATCCAGCGTATCAACAACAATGTCCTTGCCGGAGATCATATTCACATAGACGCCGTCCACATTCAGGAACGGTTTGATCTGACGGAACGGGATCGGCGGTGCGATATTTAATGACCGCTCGTTCGGATTGTCATCGTCGTAATGGACAGTATTCGTCTCATTCTCGAACGTGAAAAGACCGGAGAGGTCGACATTTTTATACTGGGAAAGCGCAGAGCGGAGCCGATCGGATTCATCTTTTCCGACACCGAAGACCGGAAAGATCGTATCCCGTTCCGATGCAAGGTTCGCCAATGCCGCTACCGAATGATAGATGCCGCCGAACAGACGTTCTTCGGTACCATCAGCCCGATGGAACACATCCACACAGAAATGCCCGATCACTGTAATTTTCATTTTTTATAGACGGTTGAGGGATCAAAAATAATATCGTTCTTTTCCGTGTAGGAATTCCCGCCGTCGGTCACTTCACGGTAGAAACAGGTGCGGTGGCCCGTATGACACGCAGCATCGCCGATCTGCCGGATCCGGAGAAGGATCACATCCGCATCGCAGTCCAGATGAATGGAGTGTACTTCCTGCACATTCCCCGATTCCTCCCCTTTTCTCCAGATCTTATTTCGGGAGCGGCTGAAATAGACCGCACGTTTCGTCCGTACCGTCTCTTCAAGACTTTCCCGGTTCATCCACGCCATCATCAGAATATCACCCGTGGCGTCATCCTGCGCAATCGCGGGGATGAGTCCGGCCGGGTCATATTTCACATCATCAAGTAACTTCATTGTGTTTGTCCCTGTGTTCTCACACATATCTGTTTGGAACTGAGATAATCCTTTGCCTGGCGGATGGTGAACTGCCGGAAATGGAAGATGGAAGCGGCCAGCACTGCGTCCGCATCGGCTTGCGCGAATGCCTGATACAGATGATCGAGAGTCCCCGCTCCTCCGCTGGCGATCACCGGGATCCGAACAGAACCGGTCACTCGCTTCAGCAACTCAATATCATAGCCATCCTTTGTGCCGTCCCGGTCCATACTCGTCAGCATGATCTCCCCCGCGCCGAATTCCTCGCACTGCTGAGCCCATTCCACCACATCGAGTTCCGACTGCGTCCGTCCACCGTTCACGAAAACTTTCCATCGGTCATCACCGGTCTTCTTTGCGTCGATTGCAACGACAATGCACTGCACGCCGAATTGTTCCGCTCCGTTACTGATCAGCCGTGGTTCCTTCACTGCTGCTGTATTGATGCTCACCTTGTCCGCGCCGCTGCGGAGCATCGTGCGCATATCATCCGTTGTCCTGATCCCTCCGCCGATAGTGAACGGGATCGTGACCTCTTCCGCTGTCCGCCGAACAACATCGATCATCGTGGAACGGTTGTCGGATGATGCCGTAATGTCGAGGAAGATCAGTTCATCCGCCCCTTCGCGGTCGTAGAACTTCGCCTGTTCGATCGGATCGCCGGCATCGATCAGCCCGACAAAGTTCGTCCCTTTGACGACTCTGCCTTTGTCCACATCCAGACACGGAATGATCCTTTTGGCCAGCATGTTAAATTCTTCTCGTCGGACCGAGATCGTCCAGCGTCTTTTCGTTCTCACGCCAGAGCGCCTGACAGGAGAATCGGTTCTCGTAGAGTGCTTTTCCGACGATCACTGAATCGACACCGTACCGTTCCAATTCCTGCAGTTTGATCAGATCTTCATATCCTGACACACCGCCGGAAGCGGTCACTTTCAATCCGGTCCTTTCAGCGATCTGCTGGATCGCTTCATAATTCGGTCCGGAGAGCATCCCGTCCCGCGTGATGTCGGTATAGACGATGCGGCAGACGCCGAGCGCCTTCATATTCAATGCGAGCGAGACCGCTTCGATCCCCGTATTCTCTGTCCACCCTTTGGTCATGACAACGCCGTTCTTCGCATCGATGCCGACAACGATCTTCCGGGCTCCGAAATCTGCGACACAGCGCGAGACGAGTTCGGGATCGTCGATGGCGGATGTTCCGAGCACCACACGATAGACGCCGATCTCGAACAGCTGCTTCACCTGTTCATAACTTCGGATACCGCCGCCGATCTGGATCGGAATATCCACTGCTTTCATCATTCTGCGCAGCACATCGAGATTCTTCATCGTGCCGTCGAATGCGCCGTCCAGGTCCACAACGTGGATCGTCTTGGAATTCTCTCCGCGCCACAGGATCGCCATCTGCACCGGATCATCGGAATAGATCTTTTCCGTGCCGGCAGCGCCTTGAACGAGACGGACACAGCGGCCGTCTTTAATATCGATTGCAGGAAGGATAAGCAGCATCAGATCTCAGTAAAATTTTTCAATAATTGTAAACCGGTCGTTTGACTCTTTTCCGGATGAAATTGTATCCCGAAGATATTTCCCTGTTCAACGATCGATGTGAACCGGATACCGTAGTCGGTCCGTGTCACCGTCACGTCTTCCGACGGATCGACGTAATAGGAATGGACGAAGTAGACGAAACTTTTCTCTTCAAC
>CALRIY020000046.1:0-26657 GCA_943364975.1 Synechococcus sp. UW140 | reverse complement strand
GCATTTGATCTTCTCGCCGCCAAGGTCCTGCGATGACCATTTTTGGGAATTGATATAACTTTCAATATCCCTCTCGAAATTCTGAAGTTTATCCTGCGCAGCCGACACCTGCTCCAGATTCACCGTAACATCACACTCGATCTGAGCATAACCGATCATCGAACACAGGAATACTGACAGCAGACTGCGGAGCATAACAACCCTTTCGGAGAATAGGAGAACAGATCACATGCGACAATATAAAGTTTTCGTCATCCTCATTCAAGTGATTCTCTTCCAGCAGCCGCTCTCCGCCGGTTTTGAACGGAATGGACAGCCGTCAGCGCTCCTGGCACAATCCGGAAGCGGTGTCGCTCACCGTTCGGTCGAGAATCTCTGGCTCAATCCTGCTTCGCTGATATTCTCGGGGGGATTCCACGGTTCGCTGTTCTATACCCCCTCGCCGTTTGGTATGGAGCAATTGGCAAATTACGGGATGATCGTCTCGCATAGTTCTGCATCATTTTCCGGTGCTGCAGGACTTCAATCATTCGGCTTCGCTCTCTATAAAGAGACCACATCATCGTTCGCCGGTGCATTTCGACTCTCCGATGAAACGGCGGCAGGGATGTCGGTGCATGTTTGTCATCTTTCGATAGAACGATACGGGAATGCGGTTCGGACACTCGTAGACCTCGGATTCCTCTATTCCGTTACGGAGAATATCTCTTTCGGAACAGCTGTTCACAATGTCGGAGGAGCGTCATTTGGGGAGGGAGATGATATTCCGCGCAAAATATTGACTGGGTTCAGCGTCAATATCACCAATAGCGTAAGTTTAACAGCTGATCTTGTGAAGGATATCCGTTATCCAGTCTCATATTCCTGGAGTGTCCAATTCCTGCCGTTGGAACAATTCGCCCTGCAGATCGGATGGGACGGAGCAACGTCCTCCGTAAGCGGAGGAGTGGGGTTAAGATTATCATCACTTCAGATCCAATACGGCGGTGTCTCTCACCCTGTGCTTGGTTTGACTCACTCGGTAGGAGTATCATTCTGATGAAAAAAAGGATGATCAATCTCATTACCGGCAGCATATTGATGATGTGTATTGTCTATCCACAAGATGCAGGCTCCGATCAGCAGGAAGTTCTTGAATCCATAATGGACCGAAATTCTGAGAACGAGAATGTTCTTGCAGCTGCGGAAGAACTGGAATTGCTTCGTTCCGATCCTGTCGATGTTTCCCGGCCTCTCTACAGTGAATTGATCCGGCTGCCGATGGTCTCTCCGATGCTGGCGGAATCGATCATTCTGCTGACAGATTCAGTCGCCGTCACCCAGGTCGAACACATTCGCAGCGCCTCGTTGATGACGGATAAACTGTTCGAACAGCTTCGTCCGTTCATTACGGTCAGAGAGAAGAACGATGGAGGAAATATGTTCGGTCTCATCCCGCACAACGTTTCATCTCGATCGAGGACGGAACGACGGTACAGCAGCAGCAGTGAATCAGCGCAGGAGAAATTTCTCGGATCTAATTATTCTTCCTATACGAAAATGACGTTTGATAGTCCCAATATCCAAGCAGCCGTACTGTCGGAAAAGGATCCCGGTGAACTGATGAAACATGGATTCACCACCGGCGGGTTCATGCTGAAGAATGGTCTTAATACCATTAAACTCATTCTCGGCGATTTCAATGTTGCAACGGACCAGGGAATGCTCTTCGCCCGGAACAGTTCATCGTCTAAAGGAAATGAAACGGTCAATCAGATCCGAAAACGGGGAAGGATGCTCTCCGTCAATACGTCCGCGGATGAACTTCGATTTTTTCGCGGTGCGGCATTGGAATCGACAATGGATATGGTGACACTACTGGCATTCTATTCGCAGCGAACTTTGCCCGCCTCACAGGATGAGGCCGGAACAATATCGTCGCTCTATTCGGCCGGCGTGTTCAGGAATGAGAATGAACTGAAGAAGCGTAACAAGTTGAAGGAATTTACCGTCGGCGGGAGAGTCGAACTTGGGATCTGGAACGCAATGAATATTTCTGCAACGTTCCTTTCTGTCCGCTACTACGGTGCGTTGAGCCGGAATATCTTTCCTTACATGAACGGAACAACATTGACCGCGGGGAGTTTCGCTTTCGACCTGCCGACAGAATATGGTTTGCTCTTCGGTGAGATCGCTGCGAAGGATCCTCACCGGTTCAGCCGAACGGCCGGATTGATCATTCCTGTCTCACGGACTTTTTCACTCTCGCTCCATCATCGATCCTTCCTTCCCGGATTTTCCACGCCGTTCGCACATCCATTCGCCGAACGGGGCAGCATCGAAGATGGTGAGACAGGCTCCTATATGGGATTTGCCTACAATGCCGACCGTTTAACCGTCAGAGCATATTTTGATCGTTCCTCATATCCCGCTGTTGGAACGGAGTTCAGCAGTGGAGGAACCGGAACATATATTTCTGCAGAATATCCTCTGACCGGAAAAATGTTTCTCTATCTTCATGTCAAAAATACGATCCGCATCCGTTCCGGTATCCATCGGAGTGATGATGAACGTCGTCAGACGAATATTCGTGTAGAGGGGAGAGTGACATTGTCCCGCGGATTCATTGTCACCTCACGGTTTGAATCAACAGATATTACCTATGCTCCTTCGGGAGAGACGGAACGGGGGATTCTCCTGTTTGCAGATGCTTCGTATCGGGAAAGTAAACTCGGATTCCGCATCAAATCCCGATTCATTTTTTTTGATTCGCCGTCATATGATTCACGGTTGTATCAATTCGAATCCGACGTCGCAGGAAATTATTCCAATCCGCCGCTGTACGGGAAAGGTTTCCGCTGGTATATGGTTGCGGGATATGAGCTTTTTGATGACCTTCATTGTTCGTTAAAATATGCCGAAACAGTAAAACTGCCGTTTGATCTGCGCTGGTCAATGGAAGACCGGATGCCGGTACTGAAGGATAGTCAGGCAGCACTGCAGCTCGATTTTCAGTTCTGATGAAAAATTCGTACCTTTCGGTATGAATTCGGTTAAAAAGAATAAAACGGTCGTCCTGGGAATGTCCGGCGGAGTCGATTCATCGGTCTGTGCTGCTTTACTGGTGGAGCAGGGGTATGATGTGATCGGCGTGACCATCAAGACATTCAATTATGAGGATGTGGGCGGAACGATCGAAGGGGACAAGAGTTGCTGTTCACTGGACGGGATCAATGATGCCCGTTTGATCGCTGCGAAGCTCGGTTTTCCTCATTATGTGATGGATTTTTCAGAGGTGTTCGGTAAGGAAGTGATCGACAATTTCATCGATGAGTATATGCATGGCAGAACTCCTAATCCCTGCGTGATCTGCAACCGGAAGATCAAATGGGAAGAACTTCTGCGAAAAGGGATGCAGCTCGGTGCGGATTACGTAGCGATGGGGCATTACGCGAAACTCCGTGTGGATGATGTGACCGGCCGTTATACCATTTCCCGCGGCAAAGATGAGAAGAAAGATCAGTCCTACATGCTCTGGAATGTTACGCAGGAATCGTTGGACAGGACACTTTTTCCGTTGGCGGAATTTACCAAAGAGGAGGTCCGCGCTCTTGCTGTAAAATACGGATTGAGGACTGCTGCAAAGGGGGAGAGTTTTGAGATCTGTTTCATTACGGATAACAATTACGAACGCTTCCTGAAACACAAACTTCCCGCCCTCGAAAAAGAGGTCGCTGGCGGGCCGATCAAGTTGAACGGTGAGACGATCGGTGAGCATTCCGGCTTCCCGTTCTACACCGTCGGCAAACGAAAAGGACTGGGCATCGCCCATCCTGACCCGCTGTATGTTACCTCAATCGATTACAAGAAAAATACGATCAATGTCGGGTACGAGAAGGAACTTCTGCACCGGCAGCTCTTTGCATCACAATTGAATCTGATCAAATATGCCGACCTTTTTGACGGGAAAAAACTGACCGTCAAGATCCGCTACAAAGATACAGATGAAGCTGCGGTCGTCACTCAGCTGGACGGAAGCGGGAACGGCAACGGCAGGATCAGGATCGATTTTGATGAACCGAAACGTGCGATCACTCCGGGACAGTCTGTTGTCTTCTACGAAGGGAATGATCTCGTCGGCGGAGCAGTGATCGATCGGATCGGAACAGCGTGATCATTCGGGCGTTCACTCCGAACGTTCTTTCAACTCACACCCAGCCAATGCATAAATCCTCCTCCGCTCTCTTTCTTATACTGATCTCAGTTACCGCTGTTACCTTTGCAGCTATCTATCCTTCATTATTGAACGGCTGGACCTCCTGGGATGATACGATCTACGTAACGGAAAATCCGTATGTCACCGAACTCTCGCTCCGCACGGTCGGCTATGTATTCACGCATGTCGTGGAAGGGTCGTATGTGCCGGTAACAATTGTATCATTCATGATCGATTATTTGATGGGAGGATTCGATCCGGCGGTCTATCATCGGACCAATCTCCTGCTGCATCTCTGCAACACAGTGCTTCTGATCCTGTTCATGAAGAAACTGTCGGGAGATTTTGTTACAGCACTGGTGGCCGGTATCCTGTTCGGTATCCATCCGATGAGAGTGGAATCTGTTGCCTGGATCTCCGGAAGAAAGGATCTTCTCGCAATGTTCTTCTTCCTGCTTTCATCCATCTGTTATCTCATCTATCTGGACAAACGGAAATATCTGTTCGTCACGTTATCGTATCTTCTGTTCCTCAGTGCGCTGTTCTCAAAAACAATCGTACTGACATTTCCGCTCATCCTTCTCCTGTATGATTATCAGCGGAATCGGCGTATCACGACTGAAGTGGTGAATGAAAAATTCCCGTTCTTCCTTGCCTCCTGCGCCGTGACACTTGTCGGATTTTACGGACAGGAGAGTGCGAATACCGTCACGAAGAATGTGGACCTTCTGAATCACATCGTCGTCGCACTGCACGGTCCGGTATTCTATCTGGAGAAATTCTTTTTGCCGGTGAACCTCTCAAATCTGTATACCTATCCCGCAATCCTCTCTTTTTCATTTTATCTTTACGCAGCGGTTTTTCTGGCAGGAAGTTTTGCGGTATGGAAGTACAGGAAGGATAGAGTGCTGATGTTTGGAATGCTCTTCTTTGCGGTATCGCTTATTCCGGTCATGCAGATCATCCGGTTCAGTTCGGTCTTTGCGGCGGACCGGTTCACCTATTTTGCATATATCGGTCTTTTCTATATCGTGGGGACGTATGCTTCTCAGTGGTGGGGAAGGTTCAACAAGGGATTCATGCTGTCGGTTTTCAGTCTGCTGATTATTATGATGGCATATGGTACATGGAACCGCAGCCATGTATGGAAGGATAATAATACCTTATGGAAGGATATGCTGTCGAAATACCCGAGTCCGATGGATCAATGACCTGCTTTCGTCGTGATCTTGATCTCGGAGAAGATATGATGCACTTCGGAACCATCCTTCGCCTTTAACAGCCGTTCATAGATCGAATCATTCTTGATGTTTGTGGCGATCATCCGCAGTGCATCAAGGTACTGCTTTTCATTCGTTCCGGTGGAGACCAGAAAGATGAACTTGACTGTTTCACCGGTCTCCGCATTATAGAGCAGCTCATTCCTGAGCCGTGCAAAGATCACCACCAGTTTCTCCTTCTCGCTGGGTACTCTACCGTGCGGTACAGCAACACTTCTGCCGATATTCGTCGGCATCTGCAGTTCCCGCTCAACGACACTCTGCAGGAATTCCGCTTTATTCTTGATCAACCCCGTTTTCGCCGCCTGCGAGATCAGGGAGATGAACAGTTCTTCCTTTGTCTGTGCCTGGACATCAAGCAGAATGAGTTTTTCGGGGATGAAAGAGGCCAGATGTTCGTGCTGGACCCTGTCATTCACGATATCCAAAGAATACTTCACCGCTTCATCGAGCGTCGGAATGAAATTACCGATGCCGATCTTCTGTGTAACGCCGAGATTGTACAGCACCTGCCGCACGGGTGGACGGATACCGACGATCAGCAGTCTTTTTTGGTCGGCGTAGAGACGATGGACGATATTTTCCAGCGCAATCGCGCCGGTCGTGTCGATCACCGGAACATTCTCGATATCCAGAATGACGACATTCACTTCAAAATTCCGTTCCAGATTATCCACGAATGACCGTGCCGCGCCGAAAAATAGTGCGCCTTCGATATCGTAAATGATGATCTTGTGCCGGTCCAATTCCTTTTGTGTCGCTTCATCCAGTTTCAACCGTGAACTTCCATCCATCGCCGTGCCGCTCACCATGCCGAGTTCGCTCATGCGGTGAACGAACAGGAATGCAGCCATCACCATGCCGACCTCCACTGCTGTGATCAGATCGACCATGACGGTGATGGCGATCGTCGTCACCATCACAACGGCATCCGGCAGCGGCGAACGCGGAAGGAGCCGCATCGGTTCTGTTTCGAACATTCCAATAGCGGTCATCATCAATACACCGGCAAGTGCTGCAAGCGGAATGTGAGCGGCAAGTCCTCCCAAGAATAACATCACCACGATCAAGACGACCCCGTGGATGATACCGGAAAGTCTTGTCTTCGCGCCGGCTTTGATGTTCACCATCGTCCTCACGATCGCACCGGTTCCCGCGACCCCGCCGAAGAACGGAGCGGTAAAATTCGCGATCCCTTGTCCGATCAGTTCCTTGTTGCTGTTATGTCGGGTATTGGTGGCATTGTCCGCCACGACGGAAGCGAGCAGCGTCTCGATCGCACCGAGCATCGAGATTGTGAATCCAGCGGGGACAACTTTTTGCCACGTTTCAAACTGGATATACGGAAGTCGAGGGACCTGGAATGACGACGGAATGTTACCGATCGTCGCAATTGCATCACGGATTGTGAATGACTGTACTGCCGGATCGAACTGCCAGCGGAGCAGATCCACCGAAGAGAAAAAATATGCAGCGAACGAACCAACCAGCAGTCCGATCAATGATTTTGGAAGATCCTTATTGAGCTTTGGTATAAGATAGATCGTCGCCATAGTGATGACGGCAATGACAGGCGCAGAATTGAATGTTGAGAACTGCTGCGTGAAGATGAGGATTGCTATTCCGTTGGTGAATCCGACGATCACAGGATACGGCACAAGCGAGACATATTTCCCTAATTTTAATAACCCGAACCCGATCTGAAAGAGACCGGCAAGGATGCATGCGGCAAGCAGCGCTTCGACACCTCCGTAATTGATGTACACTCCTGTCAAGACCACTGTCATACCGCCTGTAGGACCGGTGATCTGCTGCCGGGTCCCGCCGAAAAAAGAAGCGAGGATACCGGTAAAGATCGCTCCATATAATCCCGCCACCGCCCCCTGAGGATTTCCGTTGAAAGAAAGGAGACCGAAACCCAGTGCCAGCGGAAGGGCTACGATCGCCGAGGTCAGTCCGCCGATCAGGTCGGATTTAAGGTGTGTGAAGTCGAAACGGAATACGGAGGAGAGATCGAATTCGGAGAAATATCCGGAGAACTGTTGCGTTCGAGTATTGGCCATAGCGTTCTTGTCAATAAATTATTACTTTGATGCACTAAAGTAACGATTTAATACCATTTTTTCATGAAGAGCGATCCAGTATTTTTAAGGATGAAGAAGAATTAACGATGTCCGACGAGAAACGACTCTGTTTGAATTGTTCTGCGGAGCTGCACGGCGAATTCTGCTCTGCGTGCGGACAGCGGGATAAGGAGATTCATGTTCCGGTGAAAGAACTCGCATCGGAATTCATCGATGTCCTGCCGTCGTTCGACCGCCGATTACGTCGGAGCATCCTTCCGCTGATCTTCTCCCCGGGGATGTTGACCCTGGAATATCTTTCGGGGAAACGGAAACAGTACATCTCTCCGTTCAAATTGTATTTTGCCGTCAGCTTCCTTTTCTTTCTCGTCAGCTCCATCGCGGATGATACGGAGGTGAAGAAAAGGGCATTGTCCGGAATTTCTTCAGAACATTCGGAACGGACCAGCATCAATGATACTGCGTTCGTTTCTGTCGGTAATGCCGATAATAGTCTGCGCTTTACGGTGCAGGATTCAGCCGAAGTGGAACAGGTACTCGGTCCGAAGATGAAGACCGCACTGAAGAATCTCAAAGCGAATCCGGGACTGATGTTCGACAAGATCAAGGAGCATCGGCCGAAGATCATCTTCCTCCTGATGCCTGTCTTCGCGCTGTTATTGAAATTGTTATATCTCCGATCCAGAACGCTGTATGTGAAGCATCTCGTCTTTTCATTCTACTTCCATTCTTTTCTGTTCATCATTTTTCTTTTGACGGAACTGATCGACATCATGCCGTTCTCACTCATGGGATATCTTACATACCCGCTCTATCTGGGAATTCCGGTCAATCTATACTACGGGTTGAAACGGGTGTATAGACAAACACCGTGGAAGACAGCTGTAAAATTGTTCCTCCTTTCCGTCACGTATACGATCACATTCTTCTTATCGATCTCCGCTGCGGCGTTGATCATCATCTATCTCTTTTATACGTAAGAAACCCTATGAATACACTCGACCGGTTGAAACAAAAAAAAGAAGAAGCGCTGCTCGGAGGCGGACAATCCCGCATCGATGACCAGCATAAAAAAGGAAAACTCACCGCACGGGAGCGGATCGATCTGCTGATCGACGAAGGAACGTTCGAGGAGATCGGCATGCTGGTCACTCACCGTTCAACGGCATTCGGACTCGATAAACAGAAATTCCTTGGAGACGGAGTCATCACCGGTCACGGCAAAGTGAACGGCAGGGAGATCTTCGTTTACAGTCAGGACTTCACTGTCTTCGGCGGGTCACTCTCCGAAGCACACGCGGAAAAGATCTGCAAGATCATGGAAATGGCGATGAAGGTCGGCATCCCCGTTATCGGTTTGAATGATTCCGGCGGTGCGCGGATCCAGGAAGGGGTTGTTTCACTGGGAGGGTATGCTGATATCTTCCTGCGCAACACATTGGCATCCGGTGTTATCCCGCAGATTTCAGCTATTATGGGACCGTGCGCCGGCGGAGCGGTCTATTCTCCCGCCATCACCGATTTTGTTCTGATGGTCAAGAACACGAGCTATATGTTCGTCACCGGACCGAATGTCGTCAAGACCGTCACGCATGAAGAGGTCTCCAGCGAGGACCTCGGAGGCGCGATGACACATGCATCCAAGAGCGGTGTCGCCCATTTTGCCTGCGACAGTGAGATCGAATGCATCGATCATATCAAGAAACTTCTGTCGTTCATTCCGCAGAATAACAGGGATGATGTTCCGAGAGGAGTCTGTGATGATCCTGCGGACAGGAAAGATCCGGCATTGAATTCCATTATTCCCGATACATCGACAAAGCCGTACGAGATGAAAGATATCATCCATTCCGTGGTGGACCATGCCGATTTTTTTGAGGTCCATCAGGAATATGCACAGAACATTATCGTCGGTTTCGCGAGGATGGACGGGCGCTCGGTCGGTATCGTCGCCAATCAGCCTGCAGTTCTTGCCGGAGTATTGGATATTGAAGCATCGGTAAAAGCAGCACGGTTCATCCGGTTCTGCGATGCATTCAATATCCCGCTGATCACATTCGAGGATGTTCCGGGATTTCTTCCCGGCACGGATCAGGAGTGGCACGGTATCATCAAGCATGGTGCGAAACTGCTGTACGCATACTGCGAAGCGACCGTTCCAAAGATCACCGTCATTACCCGCAAAGCATACGGCGGTGCGTACGATGTCATGAATTCCAAACATATCCGTGGAGACATGAACTTTGCCTGGCCCTCGGCTGAGATCGCTGTGATGGGACCGAAAGGTGCGGTGGAGATCATCTTTAAGAAAGAGATCGATAAGGCAGAGGACCGGGAATCAGCCCTTGAACAAAAGGTCCGGGAATACACCGATATGTTCGCCAATCCATACAGCGCTGCCGAACGGGGATATGTGGACGATGTGATCCTTCCGGACGAAACGCGGCCGCGGATCATCCGGGCGCTTGAAATGCTGGAGACCAAAGTGGATACGAATCCGAAAAAGAAGCACGGGAATATTCCGCTGTAACATTCTTTTACAATCATCTCTTGAAATCCGAGTTTCATTTTCATACACCTGTTGTTCGACAGTTTTACTGTCGAACACTAATCACCGCAACAGTTACACTGTTGCCCTATGTTCGACTGTCATACAGTCGAACACTGATCACCTCAACAGTTTCACTGTTGCACTGACTTTATTTATTTGTTAATAACACCGTAACTGCCAATATAAATATTTTGTTGCTCAAATTAGTTCTTTGTAAATATTGACGAAATAAGTACAATCTCAATATTTATGAAGCCATTCACTGTTACCAAAGAAAGCCGGTATTATTTTTGCACCGATACAATCGTCGGCTGGCAATATGTATTTACATCGTATCCGTTTTTCAATATCATTATTGATTCATTAAAGTATTGTCAGTCGAATAAAGGACTAAAGCTCCATGGCTATGTGATCATGCCGAATCACATCCATACGATCCTGTCGGCGGAGAGTGGGAATCTAAATGATGTAATACGAGATTTTAAGCGTCATACGTCCATGATGATTTCTGCAACATTAACAGAGACAGGTAATAATCGATTGATCAGGTATTTTTCGGTGACGGCTAAGAATGATGGGAAAGGCAACAATTTTAAGGTCTGGCAAGCAGGCAGCCATCCAATTGCACTATATTCGGAGAAATTCTTTAGCCAAAAATTAAATTACATCCATGAAAATCCGGTCAGGAAGGGGTATGTCGGACGACCTGAGCATTGGATATATTCCAGCGCAAGAAATTATGCACTTGGAGACAATTCAATAATTACTATTGATATCTTAAACTAAAGGATCGTATCTGAAAAGCTTATAACTTTTGATATCATTGCGATAGTTTAACTATCGCAATGATGCGAGTCCGACAGAATATCTGTCGGACAACATCTTGAGACCAAAGTGGATACGAATCCGAAAAAGAAGCACGGGAATATTCCGCTGTAACATTCTTTTACAATCATCACTTGAAATCCGAGTTTCATTTTCATACATAACAGGACCGAAATCCCTCATGGTCTGCAGTTTCGGTTCGACAGATCACGTGAAAGTATTATCGTTTATCCTGGCAGGAGTCCAATGAAGAAACTGATCGTTCTTTCCTCACTGTTCACCGGACTTTTGTTCGGTCAATACCATTCACACGAAGATCTCTCCAAATCCCTCCAACAGTTGTCGAAACAGTATCCTCACGTGAAGGTCCGCTCTATAGCTCTTACACAGCAGAAGAACGAGCTCTGGGCTGTTACTCTTGGTTCCGGCGATACGGACAAGAAAAAGGCAATGCTCGTGGTCGGGGGGATCGAAGGTTCCAACCTAACCGGGAGTGAACATGCTCTTCGGTTCATACAGCAGACAGCCTCAGCCTACGGAAAGGTCGACAGCATCACAGCACTCTTGGATAGAATGACGATCTATGTGATTCCGCGTGCGAATCCGGATGCGGCGGAGGCATACTTTGCGCGTCCGCTGTATGAGCGGGAGACCGATCTCACTCCATACGATGATGATCGGGATGGGTCGATCGATGAGGACGGAACGGAGGATGTGAATAAGGATGGTATCATTTCTTGGATGCGCGTCAAAGATCCGCGCGGAGAATGGATGGTCAATCCGGACGATCAACGGCTGATGAAGAAATCCGATCCGGCAAAAGGAGAGAAGGGCTCATATCGGCTCCTCACCGAAGGGGTCGATAATGACCGGGATGACGAATGGAATGAAGATCCTTCCGGCGGTACGGACTTCAACCGGAATTTCACTTACAATTATCAGTTCTTCGGACGGAACAGCGGCATCCATCAGATCTCGACCGAGGAGACAAGAGCGTTGGCAGACTTTGTTTTCGACCATCCGAATATCGCACTCATCTTCACCTTTTCTTCCAATGATAATCTGACAACAGCATGGAAGAATGAACCGCCGAAAGGAGAGTCACCGGTGATCACTTCCGTGACGAAAGATGATGAGGATTATTTCTCCTTCATCAGTAAACGATTCGGCGAGATCACAAAACTGAAAGATGCTCCGAAACCGGTAAAAGGAGAAGGGGCATTCAGCGAATGGGGATATTATCATGCAGGCAGATGGTCCTTTGCGGTTCGCCCGTGGTGGCCCGGAGAACTCCCGAAGATTAAGGATACTGTCACCGTTAAAGATTCGGTGAAACGATCCCCGGAACCGAAGAAAGATGAGAAAGAGAAAAATGATGATCCGATCCTTCGTGCATTGAAATGGTATGATGCTGCCGGAATAAAGAATGCCGTCGCTCCCTGGACAAAATTCGCGCATCCTGATTTTCCAAAACAAGAAGTGGAGATCGGCGGTGTCAATCCGTTCGTACTTGCCAATCCTCCGGCTGAAAGTCTTGAAGCATTCTCCAAACCGTATTCAAATTTCATCACCTATCTTGCCTCGCAGCTTACCTCTATACTCGTAGCGAATCCATCTGTAGAAAAGATCGGGACCAATGTTTTCCGGATCACTGTGGATGTGGTGAATAACGGGTTTCTGCCGACGAATAGCGGACTTGGTGTGAAGACACGCTGGGTCCGCAATGTGCGCGTCGTGATCGATCCGGGAAAAGGGAACACGGTCTCATCGGGCAAAGCGAAACAGGTGATCGATCCGATCAAAGGGAGCGGCGGATTCAAGACCCTTTCCTGGATCGTTGTCGGGAAAGGTACAGCAGTAGTTACAGCGGAGAGTCCTGCCTCCGGCTTCAGCGAATTGAAGATCGAACTAAAATAATATTTCCGGTCACGGAATCTCTCGCGAGGAACTCATGAAAAGTATCATTTCAATTATTTTCCTTCTTACCCTGGCGTTCGGTCAGCAGTCTCGGGAATTCACCCCGAGTGCCCTTAAAGCAATGGGAGCACCGAACAATCCCAAAGTGGAGGTCGCTTGGAACCGGTATTACGATACCAAACAGCTGTATGAGATCATGGTGCGGATGCAGAAAGCCTATCCGGATCTTGTCACTCTTTCCAGCATCGGCAAATCAGTGGAGGGAAAGGACCTGTGGATGATGCGGATCTCCAGCGCGTCCAAAGGAGATCCGGACAGGAAACCGGCGATGTATATCGACGGGAATATCCATTCCAACGAGATCCAAGGCGCTGAGGTCGTTCTTTATACTGCATGGTATGTAACGGAACTCTATGATGAAGTGGAATGGATCCGGCAGCTGCTGGATGAAAAGACATTGTATGTCATTCCTTCCATCAATCCCGATGCACGCGATTACTTCATCTATAATGCGAACACCATGCATTCACCGAGGAGCGGACTCGCAAAACGGGATGATGACGGCGACGGTGAAGTGAATGAGGACGGTTTTGATGATCTGGACAAGGACGGCAACATCACATTTATGCGGATCAGCGATCCGAATGGACGATTCAAAAAGGATGTTTCCGATCCCCGTTTAATGACTCAGGTCGCAGCGGGAGAAAAAGGAGAATATACGATCCTTGGGTGGGAAGGAATTGACAATGACGGTGACGGACAGGTGAACGAAGACAATCCCGGTTTCTATGATCCGAACCGTGATTGGGCCTGGAACTGGGCTCCCCGGTATATTCAGGGCGGATCCGATCATTATCCGTTCACATTTCCCGAGAATCGTTCGATCAAGGATTTTTTCTTGAAACATGAGAATATCGCCGCGGCGCAATCGTTCCACAATAACGGCGGAATGATCCTGCGCGGCCCCGGTTCAAAATCCGATGAAGGGACATACAGCCGGCAGGATATTCAGACGTATGATTTTTTGGGACAGTTAGGCGAAGAACAATTGCCGGGATACAAGTATATGGTCATCTGGAAGGATCTCTATACTGTCTATGGCGGTGAGATCGAGTGGTTCTACGGCGGCCGAGGGATCCTTTCTTTCACGAATGAACTTTGGAGCGAATTCGATTACTTCCGGCGCGCGAAGGATTCAACTCGCGACGTCACTCAGCAGGATATCTACCGCTTTGACAGGATCATGCTTTTTAATGAGGGGATCGTCCCGTGGAAAAAATTCCAGCATCCTCAATACGGCGAGATCGAGATCGGAGGGATCAAAAAAGCGTGGACCCGCACTGCACCTTCCTTTATGATCGAGGATATGTGTCACCGGAATATGGCGTTCACTTTATTTCACCTGTACCATACGCCGAAGGTCTCGGTTGATTCTATTATTGTGAAAGACCTCACCGGGGGATTGAAAGAAGTAACGGCGATCCTGGCGAACCAGCGGGTGATCCCTACACACACGTTCCAGGATGTGAAGAATAAGATCACACGGCCGGACTGGGTCACGCTGAAAGGCGGGTCTGTTGTCGCCGGCGGAATCGTTGAGAATCGATTTCTTGGGGCGATGAAGGAACAGTTGAACAATCCAGATCGTCTGAATGTTGAAAATATACCAGGACTCGGAACTGTTACCGTTCGATGGATCGTCTCCGGCGGTTCAAAATTCACTGTTTCGATCGACTCCCAAAAGGGAGGGAAAGCCGAACGTTCGTCCCAATAGAGGGCATCAATAATTCATTCTTCCTGTTCACATATCGTATCCAACGTATCAAACATAATCCCAGATTAAATCGAGGCACCTATGAAAAAAACCGTTCTATCGTTGTTCATGATCTGTTCCGTTCTTCTTGCTCAGCAGGAGGCACGTCTGCTCCGTTTTCCGGCAATTCATGGTGATAAGGTCGTCTTTACATACGCCGGCGATCTTTATACCGTTCCTTCTTCCGGCGGCACCGCACGGAAATTGACGACTGACATCGGAATGGAAATGTTCGCTCATTTTTCACCGGATGGAAAGAACATCGCTTTCACCGGACAGTATGACGGAAATACCGAGGTCTATGTGATCCCTGCTGAAGGGGGCGTGCCGAAACGATTGACCTACACGGCAACGTTGGACCGTGACGATGTTTCGGACAGAATGGGTCCGAATAATATCGTCATGTCATGGAAAGATAATACATCGATCGTCTTCCGGTCACGACGTATTGAGTTCAACGACTGGAAAGGTCAGCTGTTCGTTGCATCGCTCAACGGCGGTCTTCCGGAACAATTGCCGGTACCGCGCGGAGGTTGGCATTCCTTCTCACCGGACGGAAAAAAGATGGCGTACAACCGGATCTTCCGTGAGTTCCGCACATGGAAACGGTACCGCGGAGGTCAGGCGGATGAGATCTGGATCTATGATTTTGCTTCCAAGAAGATCGAAGCAGTGACGAACGATCCCGGGCAGGATATCTTCCCGATGTGGAGCGGCAATAAGATCTATTTCATTTCGGACCGCGATGGCGCGGATAAGAATCGCCGGATGAATCTCTATTCGTATGATCTCGGAACCAAAGAGACGAAACAGCATACCTTTTTCAAGGATTTCGATATCAAATTCCCGAATCTCGGCAATGATGCGATCATCTTTGAGAACGGCGGTTATCTTTTCCGGTTCGATCTTGCATCGGAGACCCATAAGCAGTTGAAGATCAGCATCAACGATGACGGTGAGTCCGCCCGCGGAGGGATCATCGATGTCAGCAAGAGTGTGAACAATTACGAGATCTCACCGGACGGGAACCGCGCTCTGTTCGGTGCACGCGGCGAGATCTTCACTGTCCCGGCAAAGTACGGCAACACCCGGAATCTGACGAAGACCTCCGGTGTCCACGAACGGAATTCCAAATGGTCTCCCGACGGGAAATGGATCTCTTACGTTTCCGATGCAACAGGAGAGGACGAGATCTGGATCCGTCCGCAGGACGGTCTGGGTGAACCGGTGCAGCTGACGAAGAATTCCGAGAACTATAAATATCAGCCGGTATGGTCACCCGACGGGAAAAAACTTCTCTGGGCGGACCGGGCACAGCGTCTTCAGTATGTCGATGTGGAATCCAAGAATGTCACTCTCGTTGCGGAATCCAAAGTGTTCGAGTATTCCGACTATGCGTGGTCTCCGGATTCCAAATGGATCACTTACACGAATCCGGAAGCGGATGTGATGAGCAAGATCAAGATCTACTCGCTCGAATCAAAACAGACGACGGATGTTACTGACGGATGGTACGATTCCGGAAATCCCGTCTTCAGTTCCGACGGAAAATTCATCTTCTTCACTTCAAGCCGGTCATTCTCTCCGGTATATTCGTGGACGGAATGGAATCACATCTATCAGGACATGTCGAAGATCTATTTCGTCGCGTTAACGAAAGAGACGAAGTCACCCTTCGAGCCGAAGAGTGACGAAGTGAAGATCAAGGATGACGAGAAGAAATCAGACACAAAAACAAAAGCCGATGATAAAAAGAAGGACGATGCGAAGACCGTCACAGTGAAAGTGGATGTTGAAGGATTGCAGAGCAGAATCGCCTCTCTTCCGGTCAGTGCGTCCAGCTACCGTAATGTGAATGTTATCGGCGATAAGGTCTATTATATCAGACAGGGCAGCAAAGATTCAAAAGGAAAACTCTTCCTGTATGAACTCGATAAGCAGAAAGAAACGGAACTTGGAGAAGTTGGCGGATATGAGATCTCCGCTGATACGAAAAAAATGCTCCTTGAACAGGATGGATCATACGGTATCATCGATCTCCCCTCCGGGAAAGTGGACCTGAAGGAGAAACTGAACCTTTCGGATCTGAAGATGACGTTGAACAAAAGGGAGGAATGGTCCCAGATCTTCAACGAATCATGGCGGCAGATGAGGGACTTCTTCTGGTCCCCTAATATGCATGGTGTCGATTGGAAGAAAATGAAGGAGAATTATTCCCAGCTGCTTCCGTATGTGAATCATCGCGTTGATCTGACCTACGTGATCGGTGAAATGATCTCGGAATTGAACATCGGCCATGCCTATGTCGGCGGCGGCGACTATCCGAAACCGGAGCGGATCAAACTCGGGCTGCTTGGTGCGGCGATTGAACGCGATGCTTCCTCTAAATATTACCGCATTACTCGTATCCTGAAAGGACAAAATTGGGATGCAAATCTCCGGTCACCGTTGACCGAGATCGGTGTTGACGTGAAAGTGGGAGAGTATATCATCGCAGTGAACGGCAGACCGACGAGTGAAATGAATGATCTCTACGAATCCCTCGTCGGCACCGTTGGAAAGCAGGTGAAACTGAAGGTGAATTCTTCTGCGAAGGAATCCGGCAGCCGTGAAGTGACGATCGTGCCGATCGGCAGCGAAGCATCGCTGTATTACTATAATTGGGTCCAGAGGAACATCGATCTTGTCAATAAAGCATCGGACGGGAAGATCGGCTACATCCACATCCCTGATATGGGGGTGAACGGACTCAATGAATTTTCCAAACATTTCTACCCGCAGCTTCAGAAAGAAGCGCTTATTATTGATGATCGTGGAAACGGCGGAGGGAATGTCTCGCCGATGATCACGGAACGCTTGAATCGTCAGCCGGCGATGGTCGGTTATACTCGGAACGGCACACCATCCCTCAATCCGGACGGAATGCATTACGGACCGAAAGTCCTCTTGTTGGATGAGTTCTCGGCATCGGACGGCGATATCTTCCCGTACCGTTTCAAAAAATACGGAATGGGGACGTTGATCGGTAAACGGTCATGGGGTGGTGTCGTCGGCATCCGCGGCACCTTGCCGATCGTGGACGGCGGATTCCTCAACCGTCCGGAATTCTCTCGGTATGATAATGAAGGAACAAGCTGGATCATGGAAGGCCACGGCGTCGATCCGGATATCGTGGTGGATAATGATCCCGCTTTGGAATTCAACGGAACGGATCAGCAGCTTCAGAAAGCCATTGAGGTGATCAAAGAGCAGCTGAAGAATTTCAAATATAAGATCCCGAATCCGCCGCCGTTCCCGGACAAGAGCAAATAAAAGTCCGCACATGTTCGATCACGAATCGCTGCGGTAATTCTGCAGAATACAATACAGTGCATCACCGATCCCCAATCCTAAAAAAATTGGGGATTTTCTTTACTTCAACGGGAAGCAATTTTTCGCTATATTCTATGAATGATTTCAGAGAAGATGAATATCGCCGACATCAGGACCGATTATAAAAAGGGGACCCTGGATGAACACGAGGTGTCAAAAGATCCGTTTGAACAGTTCGATATCTGGTTCAAAGAAGCGGTCCGTTCCGAGGTGCCGGAAGTGAATGCGATGACCCTGGCAACGGCCGGAAAGAACGGCCGTCCTTCGGCGCGCATGGTGCTATTGAAACAATATGACGAGAAAGGTTTCGTCTTCTATACCAATTATTTAAGTCCGAAAGCGAAGGACTTGAACGAAAACCCGGTTGCAGCAGCCCTGTTGTTCTGGGAACCGCTGGAACGTCAGATCCGCATCGTCGGCCGCACGGAAAAGGTCTCTCCGCTGGAATCATTCGAATACTTCAGGACGAGACCGATCGATTCTCAGCTCGGCGCATGGGCGTCGCAGCAGAGTACGGAGATCTCCGCACGATCACTGCTGGAAAAAGCGTTCGGCGAGATGCTGGAAAAATTCAAGAACGGACAGATCCCGCTTCCTCCGCAATGGGGAGGGATCAGGATCATTCCGGATGAGTTCGAATTCTGGCAGGGAAGATCGAACCGGCTGCACGACAGGATCTCGTACCGACTTCAGTCGGATTCAACCTGGAAGATCGCTCGTCTTTCACCTTAATTGTACGGAGTAGCCATGGCGTTGCAGCAAAAAAAACAGAGTTATAAAAAGGATGACATCATCACGAAAGAGGGGGACCTCTCTTTCGATTGGTATGTATTGGTCAGCGGCCGTGTCGGTGTGTTCAAAGGCGAACTTCAGATGAATGAATTCTCCGAGCGCGGAGTCATCTTCGGTGAATTGAGCGGACTGCTCGCCCGCCCTCGTACCGCCACGATGCGTGCTCTTGAGGACTGCGAAGTGATGGTGGTCGAAAGCAGCATCGATGAAGTGATCCGGAATCATCCCGACATCGCGAACAAGATCCTCATCTCACTGGCGGAACGTCTCGCAAAGACCACCGACGAGATGTGGGCAATCATAGAGGATAAGGATTCAAAGCATTCCGTTCATTGAAATAGTTCTCTCAACAACCATTGGTGCCGGTGAAATTCGATCTTGTTCATACAGATTCAACTGCTCGTGCAGGTCTTTTACAGACGGACCATGGGATCATTGAGACTCCGATCTTCATGCCGGTCGGAACGCAGGGAACAGTGAAAGCGGTTGAACAGCGTGAATTGACGGAACTCGGCGCTCAGATCATTCTCGGAAATACGTATCACCTGTATCTCCGTCCGGGCATGGAAGTGATGAAGAACATGGGGGGTCTGCATTCGTTCATGAACTGGCAGAAACCCATTCTGACGGACAGCGGCGGCTATCAGGTCTTCAGTCTTACGGAATTGCGGAAGATCACCCAGGACGGTGTGACCTTCAAATCACATTTGGACGGTTCGGCACATTTCTTCACTCCTCAAAAAGTGGTGGAGATCCAGCGGACGATCGGTTCCGATATTATGATGGTGCTGGATGAGTGCCCGCCGTATCCCTGTGATGAGAATTATGCACGGGAGTCCAATACGCTGACCGTGAAATGGGCGAAACTCTGTCAGAAGGAACTGAATTCAACAGATCCGTTGTACGGTCATCATCAATCACTCTTCGCCATCGTTCAGGGAAGTGTCTATAAACATATCCGCGCCGACAGTGCGAAAGCGCTGGTCGATCTGGAATTTGAAGGATATGCGGTCGGCGGTCTGGCTGTCGGCGAGCCGGCGGAGACGATGTATGAACTGACGGAATGGACCACGCAATTCCTTCCGGCAGAGAAACCGCGGTATCTGATGGGTGTCGGAACTCCGGAAAATCTGTTGGAAAGTATTGACCGCGGCATTGATATGTTCGACTGCGTAATGCCCACACGCAACGGACGCAACGGAATGCTCTTCACCCGGAACGGACGCATCAACATCAAGAACGCAAAATGGAAGATGGATGATCAGCCGCTGGACGGGGATTTTGAGAGTTACACCAATAAGAATTATTCCAAGGGATACCTCCGCCATCTGTTCCAGGTGGATGAGATCCTCGGTCTGCAGTTGGCCTCCATCCACAATCTGTCGTTCTATTTATGGCTTGTGAAAGAGGCCCGGAAACACATTATCGCCGGCACGTTCTCTTCCTGGAAAAAAGGAATGCTGGAACAAATGGCGGCACAAATTTAGTTTTACAGATAACTCAATCACAATCAGAACAAGGGAGCACAAATGTTTTCTACAATCATTGCAATGGCACCGCCTCAGCAAGGCCAGGGCGGCGGAGAGATCTACAGCACGCTGATCATGTTCGCACTCATCATCGGTATCTTCTATTTGATGATCATCCGTCCTCAGCAGAAGCGTCAGAAAGAGCGGGAAGCTCTGCTGGGTCAGATCAAAAAAGGGGATAAGGTCATTACCGCCGGCGGCATCCACGGCGAAGTGGTCAATATCGATGAGAAGACACTGCTGATCGAGATCGCCGAAAAAGTAAAAGTGAAGATCGAACGGAATTCCATCTCCGTGGTGAACAAACAGGGTGAAGTGGAAAGCATCGCAAAATAATGTCCTCCGTACTCCATAGCATAGATGAAGCGATCGCCGATCTCCGCGCGGGAAAGGCGATCATCGTTGTGGATGATGAGGACCGGGAGAACGAAGGGGACTTCGTCGCTGCCGCTGAATTCATCACCGCCGACTTGGTGAACTTCTTCGTGAAACACGGACGCGGGATCCTCTGTGCGTCCGTTACCGCACAGCGCGCTCAGGAACTGCATCTTGAGCCGATGGTGGAGAATAACACTTCGCTGCATGAGACACCGTTCACTGTTCCGATCGATTTTCTGCACGGCACCTCTACCGGAGTCTCTGCTTCAGACCGAGCCAGGACGATCAAGGCCTTGACGGAATCGGAAACGAAAGCGAATGATTTCGGCCGCCCCGGACATATCTTCCCGCTCCGAGCCGTTGAGGGCGGAGTGCTCCGCCGCGCAGGACATACTGAAGCTGTTGTTGATCTCTGCACGATGGCAGGATTATATCCCGCCGGTGCCCTGATCGAGATCATGAATGAGGACGGCACAATGGCAAGGCTTCCTCAATTGATGGATGTAGCAAAGGAATTCGATCTGAAGATCGTTTCCATCAAAGACCTTGTGGAATACCGCCGTCATCGCGAAAAACTTGTCCGGAAGGTCGTCAGCACCCATCTGCCGACCAGGAACGGTACCTTTGCGGTTCATCTTTACCAATCATCCGTCGATGAGAAGGAACATATCGCGCTGGTGAAAGGTCCGGTGGATCCATCCCGCCCGACGCTTGTTCGCGTTCATTCCGAATGTCTCACCGGAGATGTCTTCGGTTCACAGCGCTGTGACTGTAACGAGCAGCTGCACACCTCCATGGCAATGATCGAGAAAGAAGGGAACGGCATTGTGGTCTTCATGCGCCAGGAAGGCCGCGGGATCGGACTGATGAACAAACTGAAGGCATACAAACTTCAGGACGAAGGGAAGGACACGGTCGAAGCGAATGAAGCTCTCGGATTTCATGCTGATGTCCGTGACTACAGTCTCGCCGCACAGATCCTTCTGGATCTGGGAGTGACGAAGGTCCGATTGATGACGAACAATCCGAAGAAGATCGTCGGACTGAAAGGCTTCGGGATCGAAGTGACCGAAAGGATCTCCATCGAAGTGAAAGCCTCCAGCACCAACGAACGTTATCTGAAAACAAAACGGGATAAGATGGGACATCTCATTATGGAAGGATTGAAATAAATCTTCTTGCTTCTGCGCTGAATTTCCTCTACATTTAAATCAATAAAATCAGCCATTGTCCGGAACGGACGATGGCTTTTGTTTTTCATAACCGTTTCAAAAAAATGTACTGATTATGAGTGATGTAGTCTATCTGACGAAAGAGAAGTTCGTCGAACTGGAAGCGGATCTCCGGGAGATGAAGATCAACGGACGGAAGACCGTTGCGGCGAAGATCGCTGAAGCGCGAGGTCACGGCGACCTGAGCGAGAATGCCGAATATGACGCTGCACGTGAAGAACAGCGGCATCTGGAATACCGAATCGCAAAGCTGGAAGAGACCCTCTCAAAGTCACGCGTGATCGAAAGTAAAGACCTTCCGAATGATAAGGTCTATATCCTGACCAATGTGACCGTGAAAGAAATGAAGACCGGGAAGAAGATCGACTATCTTCTTGTCTCACCGGAAGAGGCGGATTTTGAACAGAATAAGATCTCTACAACCTCGCCGATCGGCAAAGGATTGATGGGGAAAAAAGTGGGTGAGATCGCTGAAATTAAAGTACCTGCCGGGATACTGAAATATGAGATCGTGAAAATTTCACGCTAAGCGTGCTGTTCATCTTGACTTAAGAGGAACAGTTCATTATATTTGTGTATAGAAAAGTTGCGGGAGTAGCTCAGTTGGTAGAGCGCAACCTTGCCAAGGTTGATGTCGCGGGTTCGAGTCCCGTTTCCCGCTCCAAAACCCCGTCCTGCTGTTTGAGACGGGATTTTCGTTTGACAGCGTGCTTTCAACAGAATATTCGGTGCCGTACCCAAGTGGTAAGGGAGAGGTCTGCAAAACCTTTATGCATCAGTTCGAATCTGATCGGCACCTCTGCAAATTTGAGAATTGAGAGATTGATAAATTCAGAAATTGCGTTGAGCATGGAGTTTGTCAGTGTGAAAATTCACCGATTCCCAAATTTCCTTGCCGGAGTGGCGGAATTGGTAGACGCACAGGACTTAAAATCCTGAGGAGCGCAAGCTCCGTGCCGGTTCGAGTCCGGCCTTCGGTACCAAAAGTTTTTTGTCAACATGCGGAAGTGGTGGAATTGGCAGACACACCATCTTGAGGGGGTGGCGCCCAAAAGGCGTGCGGGTTCAAGTCCCGCCTTCCGCACTGGCTTTCCTTCACGGAAAGCTCTCCAACGAAAAAGGGTCAGTTCATCATCTGAACTGACCCTTTTTATTTTAAAGCGCGATTTCAACAGTGAGCCCGGACCGCGTTCTTCGTCCGACATGATACGCCCCGGGATCATCCAATTCGCCCCCCGGTTTCCCGGATGAATCCATCCATTTGATATTCTTCTTGTCCAACACATTCCGTATATCGATGAAGAATGTCAGATCCGTTCCCCGTGCAAGATCCAGAGTGAAGGACTTGGTGAATTTCACATCCAGATTCGTAAAGCCGGACATCCGTTCATTGTTCGGCACGAAGACCTGTGTGGGATCGGCCGGATTGATCCCGTCCCGTGAAGGATAATACGTGTACGGTCTGCCCGAGAAACTGTGCAGGAATCCGTTCGCGTGAATTCCGTACGGTAGATGGAGCGTGGCATTCACTTTTACCGTGTGCCGCTGATCCCAGCTGAGATAGAACGGAGTATTCACCGGGGCAAATCCCCATTGTCGGAAATTCAGTCCCTGCGATGTATTGTCGCTCAGGCCCAGCGCTTCCATAAAAGTGTAGGAGATGGAACCGGTGAGGAATTCCCCTTGACTTCGCGACAGAACGAGTTCAACACCTTTCGCTTCAGCATAAGGATTATTGACGAGCTCTGCAAAACCGTAATCGCCGGCGAATTTGCTGTCGCTCGCGATGAACGTCTTGGTGTCAACGAGATTCTGACTCTCTTTGCGGAAATACGTTCCGGAGAAGACGAAATTCTCTTTGATCACCTGACGGATGCTGATCTCCCACGCTTTCGTCCTTTCCGGTTCAAGATTCGGATTGCCGATCAGTGCGCTTGCTCCGCGCGAAGCGGTCACGACATCGAGTCCGGAGAAGAGATAACTGAAGATCGGATACTGGAAATAATATCCGTAGTTCACATACACGAATCCGTTCTCGGTGTAGGGAAGGGAGATCCCGAAACGGGGACTGAACTGATGTTTGATCTTCGATGGGACCATCCGGTTCAACCGGAGTTTGAATTCATTGGGACGGATAGGAACAAATTCATACGCCGGACGCTTTGCCGTGGGATTCAGGAAATCATACCGCACGCCGAGACTGATAGTGGCGTTCTCAACATCATATTTACCCTGGACAAATGCACTGCCGGATTTCGGAAAATACCGGTACGCAGTACTGTAGTTGAGCGGTTTCTCGAACGGCATCGGACGTCCGAAATAGGTCTTCTGCGGTTCATATTTTTCGAGCGTGTTGTCCAGCGCATAATAATTGAATTCGCCGCCTGTCTTCACCGTCGTATTCGTCATCACCTGGGAAGTGATATCTGCTTTCACCGTATAGATCCTCTGCTGCGACCGGCTCCAGATCATCTTCTCACCGTTCAGGATGTACTGCAGAAAGAGATCATATTCGAAGATCCGGCTCGGATCGAAAACCGTTCTATCGTCGGGACCGATCCGTGTCTCATTCTGATATGCGCTCAGACGGATGTCGTAGAAGGTGTTCTCCGAAACCGTATGAGTGAAATCGCTCGAGAGCCGATAGACGGTTCTGCGCTGCAGGGGGAGACCGTCCAAATTGAACCGCCAGCTGAACTCATAATCGCGCCACTCCTTATACGATGTGAGGAGCTGCGTACTGAGTTTCATCGAGGGATCGATCAGATAATCAATTTTGGCGAATGCGCTGAAGGTCTTCGCCATCGGCTCGGAATAGAACTTGGTGAAATCCTGCCACCATCGAGTGTCATTCTGATTGTAGGTTGAGGAGAACAGATAGAAGAGCGAGTTCGGGATGATCGGTCCGCTCGCGGAGAATTCTGCTTCTGTCTCCCTGCTGTGTTCCGTTCCGCCCGTCCAATCATCCTTTAAAAGTTTTGCGGTCAATGAATTCTCGTTCGAACCGGACTTTGTCACGATATTCACGATGCCGGATTGTGCATTCCCGTACTCCGCCTCGAATCCTCCGGTTTGGAAGGAGAGTTCCACAATGGAACTCGTCGCGATATCCGCTCCGAACGTTCCCTGCAGAACATCCTGCGCCGGAAGTCCGTCGATCAGATATAATACCTCAGTGGTCTTCCCGCCGCGGACATTCCCCTCAAGAGTAGTTCCCGGTTTGAACGTGAGGATATCCTGTGCGGTGGTGATGGGGAGTGCTTTGATCTCTCCGGCAGAGACGAAATGCGTCGTTCCGGTGATATCCTTTTGAATGAGCGGCCGCTCGGCTTTGATGACGATCTCGGACAATTCCACGGCCGATTGCTCCATCGAGATCTTCAAACGGGTCTTCAGATCCGACTTGATCTCCACATTCTCGATCACCACATTCCGGTATCCGATCATTTGAACCCGGACCGTATATTTCCCGGAAGGGATATTATAGATGATGAAGCGTCCTTCGGCATCGGTGACCCGTCCCTGCGATGTTTCAACGATACTGACGGATACTCCCGGCATCGGCTGATCGGTCTCTTTTTCACGCACAACCCCTTCGAGGATACCGAACGTGCTCGCATCGGCAGTATGGACCAACAACAGGAACACTGCGATGATCCATCGGATATTCAGGGATGTGTTGATGTGATTTCGTGCGTTCATGTCATTTTACATATTGAAAACACCTGCCCGGTGATCGGGTTGAGGTCATTGACCGAGATAGAACCTTCCATACAAGGATATCGGAATCTTCTGTTCTGAAACATAGACGGTACTTTGTTTGTACAGTTGGATCGATACACGGACATTCACCATGAGCGGCTGAAAGGTGATCATTCTCCAAAATTCACCGGCATCTGCCTCAGAAGCTGTCGATGCGAATTGATGGATATACGTCTCGCTCGTATTGAGCGTGAAATTCCACGGCATGGTGAAATATATTTTTTGGTGAGGATCGATCGTGATCAGTCCGTTGGAATAGAGCGGTGACTGGTTGAGGATATTGTTATCCAATGCGGCAGTATACTTTTTGTCGGGATGACCTTCCGGCCAGATCTCAAACGTTCCTTTGATGAGAGGAACGGTCTGTATCGTTTCATTGTAGAGATTCTCTACTCCGAAGATAAAATTCTTGATGATCGGAGAGCCGTGTTCCACGTTCGGATTGTCAGGATTTTGGACATGGATCCTGAATTTTCCGTAGAGATCGAAGAACCGGTACAGAGTCACCGGGGGTTGTTTTGAAGTGGTGGAATAGAAGATCACCTGTGCAGAATCATAACTGGAGAGATAGACGGAGAACAGATCGCGAGGCGGTGTATACGTCGGCAATTCTTCCTTGCATCCGTATGTGCCAAGCAGACAGAGTAATATCAGCGTTCGGAAGGAAGGAGGTTCAAAATTCAACAGTTTCAAAGCAGACACCGGAAGCGTTAAATGACGGGACAGAGAATTGAATGAAGGTACAATTTTAGCAGGGGAGATTCAACAGGTTATCCGTATTCATTCTGTACATGCCGGATAATTTTGAATCACATTTTCTTTTACGCTATATTGTTGAGTGACCAATTCTGATCACAATATTTCGTTGCTCTCGGCCTTGACATGAATCGTTCGCTTCAACTCATTCTGCTCACAATAACTCTTTTT